>NZ_SOGZ01000009.1:0-1414 GCF_004403145.1 Cryobacterium sp. TMT1-62
GGTCAAGTCCAAATGTGTGGTGTAACGCGTCTGCCGCGTGATTCTTGGATTTCTAGGCGCTGAGGGCGCCGAGTTCGGTTGCGGGTTCCTCCTTCTCGGTCGGGACGAGGGTGAGGCGTGAGCGGCTGAGGACGTCGAGGCCGAGGTAGCGGCGGCCCTCGATCCATTCGTCGTGTTGTTCGGCCAGGACCGCGCCGACGAGCCGGATCAGGGAGCCGCGGTCGGGGAAGATCCCCACGACGTCGGTGCGGCGGCGGATCTCGCGGTTGAGACGTTCCTGGGGGTTGTTGGACCAGAGCTGACGCCAGATCTCCTTCGGGAAGCCGGTGAAGGCGAGCACGTCCGCCCGGGCCGCCTCGAGGTGGGTGGCGACCGCGGGGAGCTTCTCCTCCAGTGCGTTCAGGACCCGGTCGAACTGGGCGTGGACGGCGTCCGCGTCGGGCTGGTCGTAGACGGAGTGGAGCAGGGTCTTCACCCACGGCCAGCTGGTCTTCGGGGTCGCGGACATCAGGTTCGCGGCGTAGTGGGTGCGACAGCGCTGCCAAGTCGCGCCGGGCAGGGTCGCCCCGATGGCGGCCACGAGGCCGGCGTGAGCGTCGCTCGTGACGAGTTTCACGCCGGTGAGGCCGCGGGCGGTCAGGTCGCGGAAGAAGCCGAGCCAGCCGGCGCCGTCTTCGGCGCTGGTGACCTGCAGGCCCAGGATCTCGCGGTGCCCGTCCTTGTTCACGCCCGTCGCGAGGAGCGCGTGGACGTTGGCGACACGGCCGCCCTCGCGCACCTTCAGCACCAGGGCGTCGGCGGCCACGAACGTGTAAGGGCCGGCGTCGAGGGGCCGGGTGCGGAACTGCTCGACCTGTTCGTCGAGGTCCTTGGCCATGATCGACACCTGCGACTTCGAGAGGCGAGTGATGCCGAGGGACTCGACGAGTTTCTCCATCCGCCTCGTCGACACCCCGAGCAGGTAGCAGGTCGCCACGACGCTGGTCAGGGCGGCCTCGGCGCGGCGGCGGCGCTCGAGGAGCCAGTCCGGGAAGTAGGTGCCGGTGCGCAGCTTCGGGATCGCGACGTCGAGGGTGCCGGTGCGGGTGTCGAAATCCCGGTGCCGGTAGCCGTTGCGGGAGTTGACCCGGTCGGCGGAGACTTGGCCGTATTCGGCGCCGCAGACGGCTTCCGCTTCGGCGCTCATCAGCGCGTTGATGAACGTGGTCAGCATCTGCCGCATCAAGTCCGGCGAGGCTTGCTCGAGTTGTTCGGACAGGAAACGGGCAGGGTCAATAAAATGGGGTGCGGTCATCGCGTGTACTCCTTCGGAAAAGACTTGATCGGTCTTTCCAAGAATCACGCGGTGGCCGCCTTACATCGGTGCAACACGCCCATCAGGGCCGGGGGTTACACCACGCTATTGGACGCAACC
>NZ_SOGZ01000019.1:0-1811 GCF_004403145.1 Cryobacterium sp. TMT1-62
CTTGCATCAATGTCAATGTTCCACCCATGAGCGCCACCGGGAAACATGTGCTCCCGAAATGGCTTGGCACCGTGATCTCCCTGTATACAGAGGAGAGGTGCTGTGCTCCTTAGAAAGGAGGTGATCCAGCCGCACCTTCCGGTACGGCTACCTTGTTACGACTTAGTCCTAATCACCGATCCCACCTTCGACAGCTCCTCCCCTTGCGGGTTAGGCCACTGGCTTCGGGTGTTACCGACTTTCATGACTTGACGGGCGGTGTGTACAAGGCCCGGGAACGTATTCACCGCAGCGTTGCTGATCTGCGATTACTAGCGACTCCGACTTCATGAGGTCGAGTTGCAGACCTCAATCCGAACTGAGACCGGCTTTTTGGGATTCGCTCCACCTTGCGGTATTGCAGCCCTTTGTACCGGCCATTGTAGCATGCGTGAAGCCCAAGACATAAGGGGCATGATGATTTGACGTCATCCCCACCTTCCTCCGAGTTGACCCCGGCAGTATCCCATGAGTTCCCACCATTACGTGCTGGCAACATAGGACGAGGGTTGCGCTCGTTGCGGGACTTAACCCAACATCTCACGACACGAGCTGACGACAACCATGCACCACCTGTATAGAGACCTTGCGGGGCGACTGTTTCCAACCGTTTCCTCTATATGTCAAGCCTTGGTAAGGTTCTTCGCGTTGCATCGAATTAATCCGCATGCTCCGCCGCTTGTGCGGGCCCCCGTCAATTCCTTTGAGTTTTAGCCTTGCGGCCGTACTCCCCAGGCGGGGAACTTAATGCGTTAGCTGCGACACGGAGACCGTGGAATGGTCCCCACATCTAGTTCCCAACGTTTACGGCATGGACTACCAGGGTATCTAATCCTGTTCGCTCCCCATGCTTTCGCTCCTCAGCGTCAGTTACGGCCCAGAGATCTGCCTTCGCCATTGGTGTTCCTCCTGATATCTGCGCATTCCACCGCTACACCAGGAATTCCAATCTCCCCTACCGCACTCTAGTCTGCCCGTACCCACTGCAGGCCCGAGGTTGAGCCTCGGGTTTTCACAGCAGACGCGACAAACCGCCTACGAGCTCTTTACGCCCAATAATTCCGGACAACGCTTGCACCCTACGTATTACCGCGGCTGCTGGCACGTAGTTAGCCGGTGCTTTTTCTGCAGGTACCGTCACTTTTACGCTTCTTCCCTACTAAAAGAGGTTTACAACCCGAAGGCCGTCGTCCCTCACGCGGCGTTGCTGCATCAGGCTTTCGCCCATTGTGCAATATTCCCCACTGCTGCCTCCCGTAGGAGTCTGGGCCGTGTCTCAGTCCCAGTGTGGCCGGTCACCCTCTCAGGCCGGCTACCCGTCGTCGCCTTGGTGAGCCATTACCTCACCAACTAGCTGATAGGCCGCGAGCTCATCCTTGACCAAAATTCTTTCCACCCCAGAAGATGCCTTCCAAGGTCGTATCCGGTATTAGACGTCGTTTCCAACGCTTATCCCAGAGTCAAGGGCAGATTGCTCACGTGTTACTCACCCGTTCGCCACTGATCAGAGAAGCAAGCTCCTCATCACCGTTCGACTTGCATGTGTTAAGCACGCCGCCAGCGTTCGTCCTGAGCCAGGATCAAACTCTCCGTAAATGTTTGACTGCACGACCACCGAAGTGACCGGCACATCTAGTGCAGAAAGCCACCGGAATAGGCGAACAATCTGCAAGTTTGAAACTGACAGAACAAATCATTACTGACTTGCTTTGTTGTTTAAATGTTTTCCAAAGGAATCTCTTCCGCGGTACCCCCTAGAAAGGAGCCCTACG
>NZ_SOGZ01000029.1:0-2245 GCF_004403145.1 Cryobacterium sp. TMT1-62
CGGCGCGCAGGCCCGCGCGCGGCGCCTCGAAAGCGGTGGCTGCGGCCAGGGCGAGCGAGTCGGCTCCCCCGCTGAGGCCGACCAGCACCAGGCCGCCGCCGCGGGCCGGGCCGGCCTCGGTGAGCAGGGTGCGTACATGGCGGCGCACATCGGCGATCGCCGGGGTGAGCCTCGGGCGGCGTGGGGACTCCATCCAGTAACGTTATCGACAGACTGTGAACAAGGGAGAGACCAGGCCATGGCCGCATACGACGCAGTAATCGAAATCCCTCGCGGGAGCCGCAACAAGTACGAAGTCGATCATGAGACCGGGCGGGTGTACCTGGACCGGGTTCTCTACACGAGCTTCGTGTACCCGACCGACTACGGCTTCTTCGAGAACACCCTGGGACTCGACGGCGACCCGGTCGACGTCCTGGTCCTGATCGAGTTTCCCCTTTTCCCAGGGGTCGGCCTGTCGGTTCGCCCGGTCGGCGTGTTCAATATGACGGATGACGGCGGCTCAGACGCAAAGGTCATCGCGGTTCCCGCGGGCGACCCGCGCTGGGACTATATCCAGGACGTCACCGACATCCCGGAGTACACCCGCAAGGAGATCGAGCACTTCTTCGAGCACTACAAGGACCTCGAACCCGGCAAATGGGTCAAGACCGAGGGCTGGGGCGACGCCGCGGAGGCCGACCAGATCGTGCGCGACGGCCTCACGAAACTGGCGGAAGAGGGCCACTAGGACGCGTCTCCTTCAGTCCGGTGAGGATTGTCGGCAGAGTCGACCCGTGACTCGTACTGCCGTGAGGGCGGGCGTGAGTGAGGGCGGGCTGCCGGGACTCGTCCCGGGCCGAGATCACGCGCAGACCGGAGATCATCCCGCCGATGTCCAGCCACACCGGGCCCGCGTGCCCGCCGGGATGCAGTCGCCCGGCGGGACGTGAACCACCTTGGGCCCGGAGATTGCCGAAGGCAGCGTCAGCACCTCGCCAGTGGCCGGAAGACGACACATCGTTAGCGCCAGCGAAGCCATCACGTTCGCGTCGGCTATCGGCTTCCTGGACCAGGGCGTGATCCTGCACGGCACACAGAAGAACCACACGGTCACCCACAAAAGCATCACCCAATTCGAGATCCTCGGCGACACCGCTGAAGCACTTCTGAAACAGCACCAATCCGTTGCGATACTTCCGGACTACCGCGCCCACAAGGCACCATCCCGCGCCGCAGCCATCCGAGCACTGTGCGAGAAAATGGCCCAGCGTCTCTCAACCGAGTGTCCGGCCTCCCGGGCGCCCGGGTTTGGCCACGTCGACGTCGAACACGGCCTGCCCTGCTCCTTCTGCGGATCGGCAACCCAGGCCATCACAGCCGATATCCACGGTTGCGGCCGGTGGACTCACCAGATCCGACCACCACGAAATCACGCACTGGCAGCCCCAGAATGGTGCGACTGCTGCAACCCATGAAGTGGCGACCCCACACGTGCTGCCGCCTCGTTCGTCCCCGCGCTCCTCGAGCGGCGACGCCGGGTTGCCACACCCGCAAGCTGTGGCGCGGACTTGCCACTCGCCACGACAAACCCGCCCTCACTTACCGGGGCGGAGCTGTCCTGAGCGCCATCGTGGTGTGGTGACACGAATTCGCAGACACGCCCCGGATGCCCGCGCACCCGACAACCCGGTGATCCGTTTCGCCGGTCAGCCGGGTCGTCCCACGTAGGGAGCCACGTCGCCCGCAGACCAGATGCCGTGGATGCGCACGGGCGAGGACGGGTTCGGGGCCTCGAGGATTTTGCCGCCGCCCACGTAGATAGCCACATGGTAGTAGTCGCCACCACCGCCCCAGAATACGAGGTCGCCGCGCTGAGCTTGATTGAAGGGCACCAGGCGACCCTCGTTGGCCATGGTGCGGTACTGGTTGGTGGCCGAGTGCGAGCCAATGTAGATGCCCGCCGCCGCGTAGGCGGCCTTGGTCAGCCCCGAGCAGTCCCAGACGTTCGGCCCGGAGCCGCCGAGCACGTAGCGGTCGCCGAGCTGCTGGGTGGCGAATGACAGCGCCGTGTCGACCGCTCCGGCGCTCGGGGCCCGGGCCGCGGTGGTCGGAGCCGCCGGGGCCGGAGTCGCAGGAGCCGCAGGAGCTGCCGGGGCCGGAGCCGCAGGAGCTGCCGCGGCAGCGGGCTGGGCCGCCTGGGCCGGGGTGACCGGCCGTGAAGCGGGCTGCTGTGCTGCGGGCTGGGGCGCGGGCTGGGCCGCCG
>NZ_SOGZ01000032.1:0-3681 GCF_004403145.1 Cryobacterium sp. TMT1-62
ATTTGACTCTCGTAAGAGAGCAAATTACAAAGATCTAAGCAATTAGATCATTGGTCAATTTCGATCGTGAGACTTTTGAGTCTTACGATTCTTAATCGATTCAAACTCATGTGATTTCAAATTTCTAAGAGCAAACGGTGAATGCCTTGGCATGTAGAGCCGAAGAAGGACGTAGTAATCTGCGATAAGCCTCGGGGAGTTGATAAACGAACTGTGATCCGAGGATTTCCGAATGGGGAAACCCCGCCAGGCCCTTTGGGTGACCTGGTGACTCCCGCCTGAATATATAGGGCGGGTAGAGGGAACGTGGGGAAGTGAAACATCTCAGTACCCACAGGAAGAGAAAACAATAGTGATTCCGTTAGTAGTGGCGAGCGAAACCGGATGAGGCTAAACCGATCATGTGTGATAGCCGGCAGGCGTTGCATGGTCGGGGTTGCGGGACTTTTCTGCTGATTCTGCCGAACAGTGAGGGTTAGAGCGTTGTATAGACGAACAGGATTGAAAGCCTGGTCATAGAGGGTGCGAACCCCGTAGTCGAAATGCAGCAATCGCCCGAAGAGTATCCCAAGTAGCACGGGGCCCGAGAAATCCCGTGTGAATCCGTCAGGACCACCTGATAAGCCTAAATACTCCTACATGACCGATAGTGAACAAGTACCGTGAGGGAAAGGTGAAAAGTACCCCGGGAGGGGAGTGAAATAGTACCTGAAACCGTTTGCTTACAAACCGTTGGAGCCAGCTTTGTTCTGGTGACAGCGTGCCTTTTGAAGAATGAGCCTGCGAGTTAGTGATATGTGGCGAGCTTAACCCGAGAGGGGAATGCGTAGCGAAAGCGAGTCTGAATAGGGCGATTCAGTCGCATGTCCTAGACCCGAAGCGAAGTGATCTATCCATGGCCAGGTTGAAGCGACGGTAAGACGTCGTGGAGGACCGAACCCACTTCAGTTGAAAATGGAGGGGATGAGCTGTGGATAGGGGTGAAAGGCCAATCAAACTTCGTGATAGCTGGTTCTCTCC
Organism: Cryobacterium sp. TMT1-62; assembly: GCF_004403145.1. Taxonomy (NCBI): domain Bacteria; kingdom Bacillati; phylum Actinomycetota; class Actinomycetes; order Micrococcales; family Microbacteriaceae; genus Cryobacterium; species Cryobacterium sp. TMT1-62. The sequence goes on from NZ_SOGZ01000032.1 coordinate 1,021, forward strand.
GAAATGCATTTAGGTGCAGCGTTGCGTGTTTCTTGCCGGAGGTAGAGCTACTGGATGGCCGATGGGGCCTAAAAGCTTACTGACGTCAGCCAAACTCCGAATGCCGGTAAGTGAGAGCGCAGCAGTGAGACGGTGGGGGATAAGCTTCATCGTCGAGAGGGAAACAACCCAGACCACCAACTAAGGTCCCAAAGCGCGTGCTAAGTGGGAAAGGATGTGGAGTTGCACAGACAACCAGGAGGTTGGCTTAGAAGCAGCCACCCTTGAAAGAGTGCGTAATAGCTCACTGGTCAAGTGATTCCGCGCCGACAATGTAACGGGGCTCAAGCACGCCACCGAAGTTGTGGCATTGATATTTTTGGTAAGCCGCACCCTTGTGGTGTTGGTTCAGCCGTGTTGATGGGTAGGAGAGCGTCGTGTGGCCAGCGAAGCGGCGGTGTAAACCAGCCGTGGAGGCTACACGAGTGAGAATGCAGGCATGAGTAGCGAAAGACGGGTGAGAAACCCGTCCTCCGAAAGATCAAGGTTTCCAGGGCCAGGCTAATCCGCCCTGGGTAAGTCGGGACCTAAGGCGAGGCCGACAGGCGTAGTCGATGGACAACGGGTTTATATTCCCGTACTGGCGAAAAACCGCCCAAACTAATCCAGTAATGCTAAGCATCTGAATCCTCTAGATGGATCCCTTCGGGGTGAAGCGTGGGGCCTAGCGTGCGACCCTATGCTGGTGCGGTTAGCGTATTAACAGGTGTGACGCAGGAAGGTAGCTGAGCCGGGCGATGGTTGTCCCGGTCTAAGGATGTAGGCCGAGAGATAGGCAAATCCGTCTCTCATGAAGGTTGAGACCCGATGGGTAGTCCTCACGGACGAAATCAGTGATCCTATGCTGCCAAGAAAAGCATCGACGCGAGGTTTTAGTCACCCGTACCCCAAACCGACTCAGGTGATCAGGTAGAGAATACTAAGGAGATCGAGAGAATCGTGGTTAAGGAACTCGGCAAAATGCCCCCGTAACTTCGGGAGAAGGGGGGCCTGAGGCGTGAAGGGATTTACTCCTGGAGCGTTCGAAGGCCGCAGAGACCAGTGGGAAGCGACTGTTTACTAAAAACACAGGTCCGTGCCAAGTCGCAAGACGATGTATACGGACTGACGCCTGCCCGGTGCTGGAAGGTTAAGAGGAACGGTTAGCCGCAAGGCGAAGCTGAGAATTTAAGCCCCAGTAAACGGCGGTGGTAACTATAACCATCCTAAGGTAGCGAAATTCCTTGTCGGGTAAGTTCCGACCTGCACGAATGGCGTAACGACTTCCCAGCTGTCTCAACCGCGAACTCGGCGAAATTGCATTACGAGTAAAGATGCTCGTTACGCGCAGCAGGACGGAAAGACCCCGTGACCTTTACTACAGCTTGGTATTGGTGTTCGGTGTGGCTTGTGTAGGATAGGTGGGAGACTGTGAAGCTTGGACGCTAGTTCAGGTGGAGTCAACGTTGAAATACCACTCTGGTCATATTGGATATCTAACTTCGAACCGTGATCCGGTTCAGGGACAGTGCCTGGTGGGTAGTTTAACTGGGGCGGTTGCCTCCTAAAAAGTAACGGAGGCGCCCAAAGGTTCCCTCAACCTGGTTGGCAATCAGGTGTCGAGTGTAAGTGCACAAGGGAGCTTGACTGTGAGACTGACAAGTCGAGCAGGGACGAAAGTCGGGACTAGTGATCCGGCAGTGGCTTGTGGAAGCGCTGTCGCTCAACGGATAAAAGGTACCTCGGGGATAACAGGCTGATCTTGCCCAAGAGTCCATATCGACGGCATGGTTTGGCACCTCGATGTCGGCTCGTCGCATCCTGGGGCTGGAGTAGGTCCCAAGGGTTGGGCTGTTCGCCCATTAAAGCGGTACGCGAGCTGGGTTTAGAACGTCGTGAGACAGTTCGGTCCCTATCCGCTGCGCGCGCAGGAAATTTGAGAAGATCTATCCCTAGTACGAGAGGACCGGGATGGACGAACCTCTGGTGTGTCAGTTGTTCCGCCAGGAGCACCGCTGATTAGCTACGTTCGGAACGGATAACCGCTGAAAGCATCTAAGCGGGAAGCCGGCTTCGAGATGAGATTTCCATCCCTTCGGGGGAGAGGCTCGCAGCTAGACTACTGCGTTGATAGGCCGGATGTGGAAGAGGGGACTAAAGACCCTCGGAGCTGACCGGTACTAATAAGCCAATAATTTGATAACACACCAGTTTGAATAAGCTGCAAGCGTCCACTATGTGGTTCTCGATGTACGGTCGAGAACAACGCCCCACGGTGACTCATAAACACTGAGGGCTCTATAACTAAAAAATATAGATTCGATTCATCGAAAGATGTTTCGGCGGCTATAGCGAGAGGGAAACGCCCGGTCACATTCCGAACCCGGAAGCTAAGACTCTCAGCGCCGATGGTACTGCAGGGGGGACCCTGTGGGAGAGTAGGACACCGCCGGACTCAACGTAGCAACACACACAATGGCCACCCCAACGGGTGGCCATTGTGCGTTAACCACCACCCCGGCGCCCCGCCCGGTGGCCACCCGACAGCGACGCCCCCGCCCCATCCACCCCGCGGCGCACATCCGGCAGCGGTCGTGGCCAACTCAGGAGATCCAGCCGGGCCGTGCCGGGCATCCGCACCAA
>NZ_SOGZ01000028.1:0-6618 GCF_004403145.1 Cryobacterium sp. TMT1-62
CCCTTGAGTTTCTGTTCCTAGACAGTCAGAAACCTAGACAGGAAGCGGCGTGCGGCCGTTAAGGCGCTCCGAAACACCCACAGATGAAGCAGGAGAGCCGCGATTTTGGCGGAATCGGCCCGTCACACACCGAAAAACCCGTTTCACACCAAAATCTCCGTCGAATTGGTTCACCACCGAAGCCGGCGTTCCGCCTGTGATGATCAGCGTCCACGTGGTGCGGGCAGGACTGACCTTCCGGGAGCGATACCACCACTCGATTAGGACTCACGCATCTCGGGTGCAGCCCGTCTCAAGCGCGTTTTTTGTATCACGCCAGGCGAGCCAGTCAGTGAGCGAGGCCAGGTCGTAGTGCGGGCCGGACAGCCCAAGGGTGAACAGGCGGGCGCCTAGGTCGTAGAGCTCGTCGGCCTCGGTCACGGTGCGGGCCCGCAGCTCGGTGGAGATCTCGATCTCGGAGAGGTCCCGGCCCACCGTGTCACACCACTTCGAGAGCACGCCGAGCTTGTGCTCGAGCACCGCGGGAGTGGAAAACGAATGCCAGATGTCCGCATGTCTCGCCACGATCCGGAGGGTCTTCTTCTCGCCCCCGCCGCCGATCAGCACCGGGATGTCGCGCAGGGGCGGCGGGTTCAGCTTCGCCCAGCGCGCCTCGATCCGCGGGAGGTCGGCTTCGAGGGCGTCCAGGCGGGTGCCCGCGGTGCCGAACTCGAAGCCATACTCGTCGTAGTCGCGCTCGAACCAGCCGGAGCCGGTGCCGAAGATGAACCGGCCGCCGCTGATGTGGTCGATGGTGCGCGCCATGTCGGCCTGCAGGTCGGGGTTGCGGTAGCCGTTGCAGTTGACCAGCGCGCCCAGCTCGATGGTGGAGGTCTGCTCCGCCCAGGCCGCGAGGAGCGTCCAAGACTCGAAGTGGAGGCCGTTCTTCTCGCCGGAGAGCGGAAAGAAATGGTCCCAGTCGAACGCGATGTCCGTGCCTAGGGCCTCGACCTCCGCCACGGTCACTCGAATCTTCGGATAGAGGGCGTGCTGCGGGGCGATTTGCACACCGATACGCACTCGGTCGGCCCTGGGGGAAGGCGTGGAGGAAGGCGTGGAGGAGGTCATGCGCTCATCCTAAACCGGCGGCCGGGGGCATCCGCAGCGCAGTCAGCGGCTCAGCGTTTGCGGCGCAGTATCACCGACCGAGCATCTTCTGCAGGGCGGCCATCTCGTCTTCGGTGGGACCGCCCGCCTTCCTGGCGCCGCCGAGGCCGAAGCCCGTGCCGCCGCCCGCACCGGGGCCTGCGCCAGCGGGCTTCTCACCGGACGCGATCGCCAGGTTCTCCGCCGCGCGCTTGGCCGGGTTGCCTGACTTCGAGCCCTTCTTCTTGGGCTGCGGCTTGCCACGGCCGCCGCCGCCCATGCCGCCGGGGACCGGGCCCATGCCGGGGATGTTGGGCATGCCGCCCTTGGCGACCGTCTTCATCATCTTGGCGGCCTGCTCGAACCGGGACACGAGCTGGTTGACCTCGGTCACGGTCGATCCGGCGCCGCGGGCGATGCGCAGCCGACGGGATCCGTTCAACAGCTTCGGGGTGGTGCGCTCGGCCTTGGTCATCGACTGGATGATGGCCTCGGTGCGCACGATCTCGCGCTCGTCGAAGTTCTCGAGCTGCTGCTTCATGGCGCCGGCGCCGGGGAGCATGCTCATCATCTTCTTGATCGAACCCATGTTGCGCAGCTGCTGCATCTGCCCGAGGAAGTCGTCGAGGGTGAAACTGTCGGTGGAGAACTTCTCCGCCATCTTGCGTGCTTCGTCTTCGTCGAAGGCACCCTGCGCCTGCTCGATCAGGGTGAGGATGTCACCGAGGTCGAGGATGCGGCTGGCCATGCGGTCGGGGTGGAACGGCTCGAAGTCGTCGAGGCTCTCACCGGTCGACGCGAACATGATCGGACGGCCGGTGATCGAGGCCACGGACAGGGCCGCACCGCCGCGCGCGTCGCCGTCGAGCTTGGAGAGCACCACGCCGGTGAAGTCGACGCCGTCCTGGAACGCCTTGGCGGTGGCCACCGCGTCCTGGCCGATCATGGCGTCGATCACGAAGAGCACTTCGTCGGGGTCGATGGCCGTGCGGATGTCCGCGGCCTGCTTCATCATCTCCGCGTCGACGCCGAGGCGTCCGGCGGTGTCGACGATGACCACGTCGTGCATCTTCTGCTGCGCGTACTTGACGCCGTCGCGGGCGACCTTGACCGGGTTGCCGACGCCGTTGCCGGGCTCGGGCGCGTAGACGGGCACGCCCGCCTGGGCGCCGACGACCTCGAGCTGGGTGACCGCGTTCGGGCGCTGCAGGTCGGCCGCGACCAGGATCGGGGTGTGGCCGTCTTTCGCGAGCCACTTCGCGAGCTTGCCGGCGAGGGTGGTCTTACCGGCACCCTGGAGGCCGGCGAGCATGATGATGGTCGGCGGCTTCTTGGCGAATTCGAGTCGGCGCTGCTGACCGCCGAGGATCTCGACGAGCTCCTCGTTGACGATCTTGACGACCTGTTGGGCCGGGTTCAGCGCCTTGCTGACCTCGTCGCCGAGGGCACGCTCGCGCACCTTGCCGGTGAAGTCCTTGACCACCTCGAGGGCGACGTCGGCGTCGAGCAGTGCGCGCCGGATCTCGCGCACGGTGCCGTCGACATCCGCCGCGCTGAGCTTGCCCTTGGTGCGGAGATTCTTGAACGTCTCGGCCAGGCGATCTGAGAGGTTTCCAAAAGTAGCCATAATGCGTTTAGTTTAACCGGTCGCGGAGCCTACGTTTGTTCGGGTGCGCAAACCGCATCCGAAGCCAGGAGTCACCATGTCCGTTGTCGTCGTCGCCGTACTCACCCCGAAGCCCGGTCGCAGCCAGGAGCTCCTGGACGCGTTCGCCGTGGTCTCCCCCACGGTGCACGCCGAGACCGGCTGCGAACTGTATGCCGCGCACACCGACGGTGACCTGGTGGTCATGGTCGAGCGCTGGGCCAGCGTCGCCGACCTCGCGGTGCACGCGACCGGCGCGGGAATCACCGAACTTGGTGCGCTCACCGATGACGCACTGGCCGCCCCCACGGACGTCAAGGTGCTGCAGAACGTGCCGTTCGGCGACCCGGCCAAGGGCACCATCCAGGAGGGGCACTGACGTCCGACCGGACTGCTGCGCTACTGCTCGACGGCGATCCGCACGGGGTCGCCGTGCACGTCGATCGTGACCACGAGCAGGGCGTCGGTGTCATCGGGGCTGATCGAGTACTCGAGCACCGCGAAGTGCTCCTCGCTACGGAAGTGGTGCGGGTGGAAACCGATCCGCTGCAGCTGGATGGAGCGCAGAAAATCGATTTGTTTGTCGCCCGAATCCCAGATCAGGGCGTCGTCGAGAACCTCGGGATCCATTTCGTCGAGTTCGGTCGTGATGTATGCGCCCGTCACCGAGCCCTCCTTGCTGAGGTCGGCCACGAGCGATTCGCGGGCCTGCGAATCGAGTCCCTCGATGTCGTTGACCATGGCCGCCGCAATGTCGAGCGCTTCGGTCGAGACGGACTCCTCGTCGGGGGAGCTGAGGTCGATCTGCACGTCCTGGTCGCCCAGTTCGGCCGAATCCGACCAGTAGACCTCGCCAGCATCGTCACTGCCGAGAATTCCGAAGAAATCGTGTTCGATGGTCATGACTGTCCTATCCGACGAGTTTTTGTGCGAAAACGTGCGGCGTGAAACCGGTGAGGTCGTTGATGCCCTCGCCCTGGCCCACGAGCTTGATGGGGATGCCGGTCTTCTCCTGCACGGCGAGCACGAAGCCGCCCTTGGCGGATCCGTCCAGTTTGGTGAGCACGAGCCCGGTCACGCCGGCATGCTGGATGAAGGCCTCGGCCTGGGCCAGTCCGTTCTGGCCGGTCGTCGCGTCGAGCACGAGGAGCACCTCGGCGATCGGGGTCTGCTTCTCGATCACCTTGCGGATCTTGGTGAGCTCGTCCATCAGGCCGCCCTTGGTCTGCAGCCGCCCGGCGGTGTCGATGATCACGATCTCCGTGCCGTCTTTCATGGCCCGCTCGACGGTCTGGAAGGCGACGGATGCCGGGTCCTGGCCGTGGGCCTGCGGCCGCACGATGTCGGCGCCCGCCCGTTCGGCCCAGGTTGCCAGCTGTTCCACGGCGGCCGCACGGAACGTGTCTGCCGCCCCGATCAGCACGCTGCGGTTGTAGGTGCGCAGGAACTTCGCGAATTTGCCGATCGTGGTGGTCTTGCCGACGCCGTTGACGCCGACGACGAGCACGACGGCAGGCCGCGCGCTGAGGTTGAGGGTGGAGTCGAGCTTGGAGAGCCGTTCCTCGAGGCCTTCGCGCAGCATCCGTTGCAGGTCGGTCGGGTCGGTCGTGTTGTACCTGGCGACCTTGGCCCGCAGGTCGGCCACGACCGCCTCCGTGATGCTGGGACCGAAGTCGGCCTGGATGAGCGCGTCTTCGAGGTCTTCCCAGGTTTCGGCGTCGATGAGCTTCTTCGCGAACATGCCGCGCAGTGCGCCGGAGAGAGACCAGGGGGTGCGTTCTGCCATACCTACAGCCTATGGCTCGCGCGGTATCTGCGCCGCTGCGCCCCAGGTGTGCCTCGCGCGAAGCGGCGCAGCCGGCGCGTACCGAGCGGTGGACCTCCGAACCGATGGTGCGGACCGGGAGCGGCACCGCCCCGATAACGCTCGTTCGTGCGATTCGTGCCGTCACACGAGCGACCCGACCCGGCAGAATGACGGGGTGACGGCCCAGACCTCATCCTCTTGTGTCGGCATCGTCCACATCACGGCACGTCCTTCCCGCACGGCCCGGCGGCGGTCGGCAGCCTGATGCGTACGCTGGCGGCCGCGCGGCCGGAGCCGATCGTTGCCCTCGGATTCGTCGATGTGCAGCGCCCGGACACGCCGGAGACCCTCAGCCCGGTGTGAGGGTGTTGTTCTGAGGGACTTTCGGTCCTGGAACGACCACCCGAAAACGAGCAGGAATGTGCAAGCCCCCCGACAGCCGCCCGGACCCGGTCTAGGGTGTCGGCATGGCAGTCAGCACAGGGCCCGAGAGTGTGCGCACCGGGATCAACCGGTGCATCGCGGCGTGCGACGCTCTCGTGACGGTAAGCGAGGACTGCGCGCACGCCTGCCTCCGCATCAAGGGCAACGGCGACATCACCCGCTGCTTCTTCGCCGACCTGGACTGCATCGAGGTGTGTTCGTCGACGAGCCGGCTGCTGTCCTGGCATGCGCGCAAGGACGGGCTGATGACCATCGCGCTGCTGGAAACCTGCCGCGAGGCCGCCCGGGCATCGATCGCGGCCTGCGAGAACATGGCCCGGCTGCATCCGGGCTGGCACACCTGCAGCATGGCCTGCCGCCGGGTCGACGAGGCCTGCGCGCGACTCCTGGCCGTGCTGCGCTAGCGTTCCTCACTCGACAGCGGCGAACAGCGGCGACGTGTCAGGATGCCTGCTCGTCATCCTTCGCGATGCGCTGCCCGACCACGGCCGAGACCCCATCGAGGCGCATCGAGACGCCGTAAAGGGCATCCGCGATCTCCATCGTGCGTTTCTGGTGGGTGATCACGATGAGCTGACTGGTGGCGCGCAGGTCCTCGAAGATAGTCAGCAGCCGGCCGAGGTTGGCGTCGTCGAGGGCAGCCTCGACCTCGTCCATGATGTAGAACGGACTCGGGCGGGCCTTGAAGATGGCGATCAGCAGGGCCACGGCGGCGAGCGAGCGCTCTCCGCCCGACAGCAGCGAGAGCCGCTCGATCTTCTTGCCGGCGGGCTTGACCGAGACCTCGATGCCGGTCGTGAGCAGGCTGTCGGGATCGGTGAGACGGATGCTGCCGCTCCCGCCCGGGAACAGCACCGGGAACACCTCGGCGAACGCCGCCTGGGTGTCGTCGAAGGCGCTGCCGAAGATGGCACCCATCTTCTCGTCGATCTCCTCGATGATGGTGAGCAGGTCACGGCGCGTGTTGGAGAGGTCGGTGAGCTGCTCAGTGAGGAAGCGGTGCCGCTGCTCGAGCGCGGCAAACTCCTCGAGGGCCAGCGGGTTCACTCGGCCGAGCTGGGCATAGCGGCGCTCGGCGACGGTCAGGCGGCGCTGTTGGTCGTCCCGGTCGAAGCGGACGGGTTCGATGGTCGGGTCTGAGCTGTTCTGGACGGCGCCCGGGATCGGCTGGTCGGGCCCGTACTCGGCCACGAGCACGTCTTCGGTCAGACCGAGGTCGCTGACGGCGCGCTCGAGCAGCCCGGACAGGTGCAGCTTCTTCTCGTAGATGGCCAGTTCCAGGCCGTGCACGGTCTCGGTGACGGCCTGCAACCGGGTGCGCAGAGCGCTGTCCTCCCGGCGCAGCGCCGCGATTTCCTCGTTCTGGCTGCTGCGCTCCGCCTCGGCGGTGGCCAGGCGCAGCCTGGCTTCGCTGGCGGAGGCGTCGACCGAGGCGAGAACCAGCGGGAGCGCCTCGGCCACCCGGCTGGCGGCATCCACCTGACGGCGACGGATGACCGCACGCCGGGCTGCCTCCTCGGCCGCCGCCCGCGCGGCAGTCTGCTGTTTCGCGAGCGCGTCGGCCCGCGCCTGCCCGGCGCGCACGCGTTCGCGGGCG
>NZ_SOGZ01000007.1:0-6886 GCF_004403145.1 Cryobacterium sp. TMT1-62
CGACGCCCTCATCGCCCTGGCCATGCTCAGCCTCGGCGGCCACAAACCCGCACTCCCCGGCCGGGATTAACCCACGGAAGCAGCAGGAGAGCCGAGATTTTAAGGAATAAGCCGGTTTCCGGGCTGTTTTGGGCCGTTTCGCGCAAAATCTCCGTCGAACTCGTTCACGCTGCCGGCGGGGCGCGCGTACGGTGCGCGGTCGCTGTCGACGGCACAAGCGCGATCGGGCAGGCCTTCGATGCCGCACCGGAGCGCATTTCCCTGACTCGGTAGGTCTGCGGGTGAGCAGAGCATGACACCATGACTACGTGACTTCCGGGACAGATCCAGCGTTGGTGCCTGAACTTCTGGTGCGGGATCTTGAAGCCAGCATCGAGTTCTGGTGCGACTTGTGCGGATTCACGATTCGCTACGACCGCCCCGATGACGGCTTCGCTTACATCATGCGGGGATCCGCGCACGTGATGCTGGAACGGGCGGGAGCCGGCAGGAACTGGATCACGGGTCCCCTTGAGGTGCCGCAGGGTCGCGGCGTGAACTTTCAGGTGGCCGTGCCCGACGTCGATCCGATCCTGTCGGCCTTGCGAGCGGCGGGCGTTTCACTGTTCATGGCGCCCGAGACGAAGTGGTATCGCGTCGACGACGAGGAAGCCGGTGTGCGCCAGTTCCTGGTCACCGATCCGGACGGCTACCTGATTCGGTTCCAAAGCCCACTCGGCCGCCGGCCGGTAGTCCGGTAGTCCGACAGGCCGGTAGTTCGACGGATGTGCGCCCGGCGGCCGCCTCGGCGGACATCGGCAGATTCGCCAGTCGCCATTCCAACATCCCCTCGTTTAATCGCGTTGCGCGTCGGCCGCTCCGGCGCAGCACGGCCATGGCCTCGTAGGCAAGCACGCAGTACTTGCCGCGGCAGTAGGCGACAACCTCGCGGTCCGTCGACAGTTCACTGAGCCGATCGCTGAGTTCCTCGAGGGGGATGGAGAGGGCGCCGGGAATGTGCGCAGCGTTATATTCCTGCCGTGGCCGCACATCCAGCACGGTGATAGTCCCGGCCGTCGCGCGTGCGAGAAGCTCTTCCCTGGTGATTTCCTCGTGCGTATCGTCGCCCGCCGCTTCGGAGTCATCGAGACCCAGATAGGCGATCCGGATGGATTCGACGTCTGCGAGATGGGTCTGCGCGACGCTGCGCACCAGGCTGTAGAGCCGGGCGACGTCATCCCCGGCGAGTCGGTAGTGAATCCGGGTGCCCTCCCGGCGAGTGCTGACCAGACCCGCATGTTTGAGGGTTTGCAGGTGGGCGGATGCGCTTGTCAGACCCAGGCCGGCCGCGTTCGCCAACGATTCCACCGTGCGTTCGCCCTGGGCGAGCAGGTCGACCAGCTCAAGGCGCTTGCCGCTGCCCAGCGCCTTGCCGACGCGGGCAAACTGCTCGAACAGCGCCGATTTCTTTTCTCGATCGCCCATCTTTTTCCTCTCGGTTCCCTTCACACAAGTATCATCTAATAATCAATGGTTTTCTGGAATAGAATTCGGGCCCGTGCAGCGGCTCCCTCGCTGGAGAACGGACTATGAGTCAGACCCCGAACGCCGCAGACCAACCCAAAGGCGTGCGTCGCGGCATCGTCCTGGGCCTCCGGCAGAACTTCCCCCAGTTCCTGTTGCTCGTCGCGGTCAACGCGCTGGTCGGCGGCACGCTCGGCCAGGAACGCACTGTGCTGCCGCTGCTGGCGGACGAGGTCTTTCAGCTCGACCGTTATACGGGCGCGCTGACCTTCATCCTCGCCTTCGGCTTCGCCAAGGCCGGCACCAACTATTTCGCCGGCACCTTCTCAGACCGCTACGGCCGAAAGCCGGTGCTGGTCGCAGGCTGGCTGATCGCCATCCCCGTTCCGATCCTGCTCATCCTGGGCCCGACCTGGGGCTGGATCGTCGCCGCCAACGTGATCCTCGGGATCAGCCAGGGACTGACCTGGTCGACCACCGTGGTCATGAAAATGGACCTCGTCGGCCCGAGCCGCCGCGGCCTGGCCATGGGCTTCAACGAGGCGGCCGGGTACCTCGGAGTCGCCGCGACGGCACTGGCCACCGGCTACATCGCGGGCGAATACGGGCTTCGTCCTGGCCCGTTCCTGCTCGGCGCGGTCTTCATCGCTCTGGGCCTCGGTCTGTCGGTTATCTTCGTGCGCGAAACCCATCAGCACGCCAAAGTCGAGGCCGTCAACCACCTGTCTGTTCACGCCCACGCCGGCTCCCTCAGCAATCGGGAGGTGTTCACCCTCACCAGTTTCCGGGACCGGTCGCTGTCTTCGATCAGCCAGGCCGGGATGGTCAACAACCTCAACGACGGCCTCGCCTGGGGGCTCTTCCCCATTCTGTTCGCCGCCGCCGGACTCAGTATCGAATGCATCGGCATCCTGGCCGCCGTCTACCCGGCGGTTTGGGGAGCCGGGCAGCTCATCACCGGAGGGCTCTCCGATCGGATCGGCCGCAAAGGTCTGGCTGACCGCAGCCATCCTGCTCGGCGCCGGCACCGCCATGGTCTACCCGACGCTGCTCGCCGCGATCGGCGACGTCGCCCACCCCGAGTGGAGGGCCCGCTCGGTGGGTGCGTACCGGCTGTGGCGTGACGGAGGCTTCGCCGTTGGCGCGTTACTGTCCGGGCTGCTCGCCGACGCCTTCGGTATTCCTACGGCGGTCGCCGTGGTCGCGGCGCTGACCGCGGCATCCGGACTCGTCGTGGCCTTGCGCATGCGCGGAGACGACCATCTCCGTACCCGCAGCCGATGAGCCGTGCCCTTCGCTCCTGCGCACGCACCAACGGTGAACCCACGATGAGGCTCGCGGTCTCCTGAGTGCCGAATTGCTCGTTCGTTGACCACAAGAATGTCGATTCCGTCGACGTACTGGCCGATGAACGGTCGTTTTCTGGTCGGTGGAACGAGGATGGTCTCCCGCCGGGTTATGTCAGCGGCAGGAAAAAAGGTGGGCAGAAAATTCTCTGCCCACCTTTTGACCTGAGGTGTCTTATTTGGCGGTGACCGTGATGAGAGGGCTTCCGACCTCCACGTGGCCAGACGCTGCCTGGTCGACCGATCCGAACTTCTTGGGGTTCGTCACGAGCACCGGGGTGACCAGCGAGTAGCCGGCATCCTCGATCACCTTGCGGTCGAAGGTCACCAGCGGGGTGCCTGCTTCAACGCGGTCGCCCGCGGCCACCTTGACCTCGAAGCCCTTGCCGCCAAGGTTCACGGTGTCGATACCCACGTGAATGAGCATTTCAACACCGCTGTCGAGTCGCAGCCCGAAGGCGTGACCGGTCGCCTGAGCGACGAGAACCTTGCCTGCTCCAGGGGCGTACACGGTGTCCTCGGTCGGATCGATTCCCACGCCTAGACCGACGATTCCCTTGCTGAACACAGGGTCCGGCACGTCCGTCAGTGGAACGACGATACCGGCGATGGGCGAACCAATCGTGGCCAGGACCGTGGCGGTTGCGGTTGCGGTTGCGGTTGCGGTGGCGGTTCCGGTGCCTGTTCCTGAGCCTGACGCACCGGCAACAACCGGGGCTGCGATGTCAGAGTCGGTTGCAGCATCGTCGCTCGCTACGGTTTCCGCAGCCAGAGCCTCGGCGAATTCCGCCTTCTGCTCCGGCGTCTTATAGCCGGAGAGGATCACGAGGATCATCGCGGTGAAGAACGACGCGGTAATGGCGCCCGCGTACAGGGGAATGTTGTCGAACGCGGGGATCGTCAACAGCGAGGTGAAGACGAATGCGCTGGTCTTCACGCCGCCGCCGAGGCCGAGGATGACGCCGCCGACGAGGCAGCCCACGAGCATCCGTGGGTAGATGCGCTTGAACCGAAGGTGGATGCCATAGAGCGAGGGTTCAGAAATACCACCTAGCAGGCCGGCCGCGAGCGCGCCCGTTGCGGTCTGCTTCATCTGACGGTCCTTTTCGCGGATGGACAGGAACAGCACGCCGGCAGTTGCACCGAAGCACGCGAAGTTCCACGCACCCATGGGGCCCTGGATGAAGTCATAGCCGAGGGACTGGATGTTGAGCAGCATGATTGCGTTCAGCGGCCAGTGCAGGCCGAGCGGAACCATGAACGGGTAGGCCAGCGGGATGACGACAGCGAAGATGAACGGCGAGAAGTCGTTGATCGACTTGAGGAAGTTACCGAGTGCGGCGCCGCCGTACACGCCCATGGGGCCGATCAGGAAGGCGGTCAGCGGGATCATGATGAGCATGCAGAGGAACGGCACGAAGATCAGCTGAACGCTGGACGGAATGATCTTCTTCAGATACTTGGTCAGCAACCCGAGAACGACCGCCATGATCAGCGGCGGGAACACCTGCGAGCTGTAGTCGGTGACGGTCAGAGGCAGTCCGAAGATCTGCACGACTGCAGCCTTGCCGCCGAAGACGGTCTCTGCTCCGTCGGTGAGTCCCAGCGCGTTGAAGCCGGGGAGCATGACGACGGCCATGATGCCGAAGCCGACCCAGGGGTCAGCGCCGAGCCGCTTGGAGGCGTTGTAGGCGACCATCAGCGGAAGGAAGACGAAAACGCCCTGCCACATCAGGTTGATGAACGCCCAGGACGGGTCGAGGGTGACGCCTGGTGCGTTCCACGACGGGATGACCCCGAGGGTTGCCATCAGAGCCATGAACGTGATGAACAGGGATGCGCCGAGCAGCGCACCCAGGATCGGGCGGAAGGAGTCGGACAGGATCTCGAAGAACGTGTCCAGCCCGGAGAACTTTCCGCGCGGGCCCTTCGCGCGTTCCGCGGCCTTCACATTGGCGATGGTATCGCCGGTGCCGTGGTCGCCCGCATGCTTCTTCATTGCGGGAAGCGCCATAATGTCGTTGTATACGGTATCTACGGCTCCGCCGACGACGATCTGGTAGCGATCGCCGGCCTGCGGAACAGCGCCGAGAACCAGAGGCAACGCTTCGACGGCCGCTTGGTCAATCCCCGATGCATCCTTCAGCGTGAAACGTAGCCGGGTGGCACAGTGGGTGAGGCCGACGATGTTTTCGGCCCCTCCGATACTTTCAATAATGTCTGCAGCGGGTTTCGATGCCACCTTGGACTCCTTCTGGTGTTGATGCGGAACTTAATGATTCCGCTTGTTACGGCTCAGCGCGAACCACGCTGGCTGGCTGAAGACCGTAATGGTCTCCACGCATCGTTAGCAACGATAACGGTTTTTTGGACACACTTAAGCATAAGGACAACGCCGGCCGTGCGCGGAAGGAATTATGCCGTCGCGAGTCAGCGATGAGTCGATACCATCGCGGGATGGGGAATCACGAAACACATCCGCCGTCGCGAGCAGTCTTGTCCACACCAATTGAAGACCTGTGGCCACCTTTCGGGCTGAAAATCACTTGCGGCCCCGTTACGTTGTCTCCCGTTCGCGACGCTGACCTACCCGAACTCGATGCGCTCGCTGCGGCAGGCATCCACGCGCCGACGGAGATGCCGTTCTTCTTCCCGTGGACCGTAGGTTCCCCGGGCGAGATCCGGTTGCGACTCATGCAATACCACTGGGCACAACGAGCCGAGATGTCGCCGGCGGCCTGGTCGCTCGAGACCACGGTTCGCTTCGACGGTGAGATCGTCGGTTGCCAGAGCATCTCAACCAGGGACTACCTCGTCACGAGAACGGGGGAGACGGGCTCCTGGCTCGGCATGAAGCACCACGGCCGCGGGATCGGTACGCTCATGCGTCAGGCTCTCTGCGCATTCATGTTCGATCACCTGGACGCCGCCGAGGTCACCTCAGCGGCATTCGTTGACAATCCCGCGTCCCTCGCGGTGTCGAGAAAGGTCGGTTACCGGGAGAACGGAATCGGTCGCCTGAAGAGGCGCGACGGCGAGATGGTCTTGAACCAGAAGCTGGTTCTGACTGCCGATACCCTGAACCGCGCCGAGCCCGAACTGAAAGTCGAGGGCGCACTGCAGCTCCGGGACTTCCTTGGCCTGAATGGTCGCGATCAATGATCAGGGCTTCTTCCTCCACATTGTGGGTGTGATCGGGTTATCCACAGGGTGCGTGTAGGTGGGCGGATGCCACGGGTAATGTCGGTGGGTGCCCGTAGCGTGTGTGTCATGAAGCCCTCATTTATTGAAGTGCAAGAGGCTCTCGGGGAGCATTTCGAGGCGATCGCGGAGGCCGAACTGGCCATCGCCGTGGCGTTCGCTCGGCGGGCGGAGTTGGTCGAGGCGGGCCGCCGCTTCGGGCAGGCCCGGGCGAACGCGGCGGCGCGGCTGCCGGGGTCCCGGTGGGACGCGGCCGAGGTCGCTGAGCGGGAGTTCGTCAGCGAACTGGCCTGCACGATCCGGGTGCCGCGCCGCACGGCTGAGAACCTGATCGCGGAGAGCCGCGCCTTGGCCGGCGAGCTTCCGGCCACCCGGGCCGCGCTCGAGGCCGGCGAGATCAGTTACCAGCACGCGAAGGTGGTGATCAATCAGGCCTGGTCGGTTCCCGACGAGGCCAAGGCGGCGTTCGAGGTGGAGGTTCTGCGGTCGGCGGGCACGGTGACGGCGTCGAAGCTGAAGTATCGGGCCCGGCTGCTCCGGGAGCGCCTGCATCCGGAGACGATCCGGGCCCGGCACCAGAAGTCCGTGCGCGACCGGGCCGTGTTCTTCGAGCCCGAGCCCGATGGTATGGCGTCGCTGACCCTGTACGACAGTGCGGAGAAGGTGGCCGGTGCCTACGAGCGGGTGATGCTCGCAGCGTTGAGTCTGCAGGGGCCGGAGGAGGTGCGCACCCTGACGCAGCTCAAGGCGGACGTGTTCGCCGACATCATCCTCGATGGGGTCACCCCGTCCGGCCTCGGCAAGGGCATCCGGGGTGCGGTCAATGTGACCGTGCC
>NZ_SOGZ01000044.1:0-8784 GCF_004403145.1 Cryobacterium sp. TMT1-62
CAACGTGACCGGCACCGCGACGGACAACGCCGGCAACACCGCTGACGCGACCGCAGCGGTGGTCAACATCGACACCGTCGACCCGACCATTTCGTACACTCTCAACCCGGTCGCCCCCGAGGGCAACGACGGCTGGTACACAACGGACGCGGGCGTCATCGTCCACTTCACGTGTGAGGATGTGGGAGGGTCCGGAATCGCCACGTGCCCGGGCGACACAACCCTGCCGGACGGCGCGAACCGGTCGGTGACGGGTACCGTGACCGACAAGGCCGGCAACACGACGACCGTGACGACGACCGGGATCAACATCGACTCCGTCGACCCGACCATCTCGTCCACCCTCGACCCGGCCGCCCCCAACGCCGCCGGCTGGTACGCGGCGGACGTCGTCGTCGGCTTCACCTGCCGTGATGCGGGATCCGGCATCGCCACCTGTGCGGGCGACGTGACCCTGGTCGAGGGGGCGGGCCAGTCAGTGACGGGCGCCGCGACCGACCGGGCCGGCAACACCGCGACCGCGAGCGTGTCGGGGATCGACATCGACACGACCGCACCCACCGTTGCTCTCCTGGGCGGCCCCACCGGTAGTTACCAGTACGGAAGCAACCCGGCCGCGCCCAGCTGTTACGCGACCGACGCCCTGTCCGGAATTGCCTCCTGCGTCGTGACCGGCGGCGGCACCAGAGTCGGGGATCACTCGTACCTGGCGACCGCCACCGACACGGCCGGCAATACGAGCACGTCGAGGGTCGCGTACACGGTGCTGGCCTGGTCCCTGAAGGGCTTCTACGCCCCGGTCGATATGGGAGCCAACGTCTGGAACACGGTGAAGGGCGGCAGCTCCGTCCCGCTGAAGTTCGAGATCTTCTCCGGTGCCGAACTCACCAGCGTCTCGGCCGTCAAGAGCTTCACCGCCACGGCCGTGACCTGCCCGGGTTCGTCCGCGGTGACGGATGCGATCGAACTCACCACCACGGGTGGCACGAGCCTGCGGTATGACTCGACGTCGGGGCAGTTCATCCAGAACTGGCAGACCCCCAAGAAGCCGGGTACCTGCGCCGTGGTCACCATGACCGCCCAGGACGGTTCCACGATCAGTGCCAACTTCATGCTGAAGTAGGCACCGAGCGCAAGCGGAACACGGAAGGCCCCGAGCGGAACTCGGGGCCTTCCGTCCTGCGCCCCCAGACGCGGGAATCGTGCCGGCCGCCGCGGCCCGCCAGGCTCTACGACCGAGGTGAGCCCCGCTCGCCGCGTTCGTCACGGAGCCGCTCGAAAGCGCTCTCGCGGTCCGTGAGGGCGAGCTTGCGGAGCACAGCCGAGACGTGCACCCGCACCGTCGTCGGCGACACGAACAACCGGGCGGCTACCGCCTTGGTGGAGTTTCCCTCCGCAAGCAACTCCATCACCTCCCACTCCCGCGCGCTGAGCTTGCTCGCGGCCACGGAGCGGCGCAGGAAGCGGCGCCGCGCGGGCGCCCGGAACTCGCCGAGCACCCGCAGCATGAGCTCCGGCGCCATGGCCGCCTCGCCCGCCAGAACAGCCCGCAGCGCACCCGGCAGAGCGCCGGGATCGGTATCCTTGAGCAGGTAGCCTGAGGCACCCGCGCGCAGGGAATCGAAGAGGTCGTCGTCGTCCTTCGACATCGTGAGCATCACGATGGGCGTCTCCGGCAGGCTCCGGCCGATCTCCCGGGCGGCGTGGATCCCATTCCCCGGCATGTTGATATCGAGCAGCACCACGTCGGGGCGGTGATCGAGGGCGAGCCGGATCGCATCCGCTGCGCTTGCTCCCTCGCCGCAGATTTCGCAGCCACCGGCCTCGAGGGCCTGGCGGATCAGCGATCGTATCGGGGCATGGTCGTCGGCGATGACGACGCGGATGCCGGTGCCGTCTACCACTGGACCGTCACCACGCTTCCGCCCGCGGGTCGTGCCTCCACGTTGAACGTGCCCGGAAGCGCCCGCGCCCGAGCCTGCATGCTGACCAGGCCGTAACCGGTTGTGTCGGTGCCGGCCGGCACATCGAACCCCACCCCGTCGTCCGCAATCGCGAGGCGCCGACGGCCTCCGGCCTCGCTGAGCCGGATGTGCACCCCCATGGCTTTGCCGTGGTGCACCGCGTTGGACACCGCCTCCCGGGTGATGCGCATCAGCGCGTGTTGCTGCTCCGAATCGACGGTGATGGCCTCATCGAGGTCGACCCGCAGGTCGATTCCGTACCTCGCGGCCAGCTCCGTGGCCGCCCGGTGAACGGTGAAACTCAGCGGCTCATCGCTCGTGCGTCCGAGCGCCTGCACGGCCGCCCGCGCCTCGTCGAGGGCGCGATCACAGGCGTTGACGATACGGATGCCGGATGCGACATCCACGGGAATGGCGTGGCTTTCCGCGCGGATATAGGCGAGCTCCTGAATCACTCCGTCGTGCAGCTCGCGGGCGAGCCGCCGCCGATCATCGAGCACCGCCGCGGTGACCTGCGCCCGCCAGTAGGTCCGGATCTCCCGCGCCGCGCCGACCAGCAGCAGCAGGTAGCAGCCGGTGCGGAGAAGATCCCCGGTGTAGAGCCAGTCCGTGTACAGGGATGGGAAGAGCACGTAGTTCAGGCGGGCGAACGCCCCGAGCGCACAGGCCGGGCCGAGCCAGCGGAGCAGTTCGTCGTCCCGTTTGGCCGACTGTGACGCAAAGGCCACCGAGGCGATGAAGAAACTCACGGCCGCCGCGCCCTGGGCGAGGAGCAGCACGGGATGGCCCGTCAGGAGCGCGTTCTCCGCGGACACCGGGGCGGAACCCGGGTCGAACGCCACGGGGAGCCGGTCCCGGCCGGTCCAGAGGGCGAGGTAGACCGCGGCCACCAGGGGGAGGGGAACCAGCGCCAGCAGCCGGCGCCGGAGCATCCGTTTCGCGGGTCGCGTGTGCGCCAGGGCAGCGGCCAGGATCAGCAGGGCGCCCACGACCCGGATGGCCAGCGGAAGCCAGATGTCGAGCGTTTCCGCGCGGATTCCGCCGAGCACCTCGGTCAGGTAGGTCAGGCCCAGGCCCGCCGCGGCAAGCAGCACGAGACCCTGGAAGAGCAGCAGATCCTGCAGCCGGCCGTGCCGCAGGAACCGACCGAACACGAGGGACGCCACCAGCAACGCCACGCAGGCGTCGACCGAGTCGAGAACGAGGTGAGCCGAGGGATCGCGGACCCCGAAGACCACGGCGGGGCTCCACAACAGGGCGCTGGTGACGGCCAGCCCGACGAGCCAGGCGGCGATGGTGAGTCGTGAGCGACCCGCCCACGCCCCGAGCGCGTGCACTCGCCGGTCAGGCTCTGCGCCGCGGGAGTCGTCCTGCGGATGCCCGGCCGGGGACAGCGGCGGGGCAGCGAAAACCGCGGGGGAGCGAAAACTTCGGGGTCCTGTGGTGCCCATGAGAATCGCCTTGGGAACGCGTTGCCGGAGCTGTCGGGTCAGCCGCTCGGGTGAGGCGATCCTAGCCGCGCCGCCTCCGGGCGGTCAGTCCCCGAATGGGGGACAAGGCAGACGGATGCCCGAACGCGCACTGCGCGTCCGGGCATCCGTTCTAATGCGGGTGCTAGTTTCCGGCGTGAATGTCCGCGTCGGCACCGGCCGCCGCGTCGGCACCGGCACCGGCGTCAGCCTCGGCAGCCACATGTGCCTGGACCCGCTCGGCGATCTTCTGGACCACGCTGCCGTAGTCGCTGCTGAGGGCGGATTCTTCGAGCTTCTGCGCGGCGGCCTCCTGCTCGGCGGCGGGCGCGTGCTTCAGCTCGGCCAGGTCGGCCTGCAGGTCGGCCGGCAGGTTGTCGAGGAGCGCGGGGTTGTCCGCCAGCTTGAGGGCCAGTTCCGTCACCGAGGATCCGGCGTCCGCGGTCGGGTCGGTGTCCGCGGTGCCCGGCGCGGTGCCGAGGTCACTGCCCAGGGCGGCCTCCACGGCGGCGGTCAACGGGTGCTCCGGGTTGTCCCGCACGGCCTCGGCGATCTTCGTGATCTCCTCGCCGTAGCCGCCGGCCAGCGCGGTGGTGCGCACGGTGTCGACGGCGGCGGCCCGGTCGGTCGCCCCGGAGGCGTCCGTGAGCGCGGTCAGGTCATCCTGCAGGTTCGCCGGCAGGGTGTCGAACAGCTCGGCGTGCTCGGAGAGGGTGGTGGCCACCTTCTGGGCCTTCACATTGCCGCTCTGCCCGTGGGAAAGGTCTGCGCGAAGTTCGGCCGAAAGCGACGCCAGGAATTCGCCGTTCGCCGTGGCGCCGGCATCCCCGCGCGTGCCGGCACTCGAGCTGAAACTCGTTGTGGGCTCGGCGCTCTGAGGGGCGGCGGTGGCGCCCTGCGCGCCGACGCCGAGAAGGGCTCCGGCGGTCAGCACGGAGGCGGCGCCGAGGGCGACGCGCTTGGTGCGGGAGGTGTCGGCTGCCGGGGAGATCGAGTGCTTGTTCAAAGTGGATCCTTTCGATTGCGGCGGCCGGTCGGCGAAAAACCGATCGACCGTTCGTAGTCATCGGAGGAGTTTAGGTACCGGGAGTGGGGGGCCGGTCCGTGCGGGCTGGGAATCGGGTTGGCTGCCCAGCTGTTCCGGTCGGGTGTGTCACCGGGCCCCGTCACCGTCCGGTGCGCGCACATTCGGGCCAGGGATACCGCCTGATCAGGGATTGAGAGTGCCAGGTCACGGGTGTTCGCCCGGCCGGGCGACCGGACCCGGCGGAGCCCCGGGACCTCGGGGCGATTACGCTCTGCGCGGAGAAACCGGCGGAGAAACCAGCGCGGAAACGCGAACCGTCGGGACCGCTCAGGGCGTCGGCAACAGCCCGTGCTTGCGGCAGGGCTGGCCGCCGACGAGGTTCAGGCACGAGTTGAACGCCGTGGGATAGCCCACGGCCTCCGACGCCCCGAACCACTGGTTGTAGAACCGCCAGAAGTTCAGGTTGCCGTGCGTCGAGCATCCGTCACCGTCGGTGCCCGGGCGTGCCAGCGCGGCGGAATTGGGCTGGTACGGCGTGTAGTTGTAGAGGTTCGCGGTGGCCTGATTCTCGATGGTGAGGGAGGACGCCCCGCAACTCGCATCCGGATTGAAACCCACGCGCACGGTTCCGATCTTGTAGGCGCGCTCGGGCTCCTGGGTGTATTGCCGGAACTGCCAGGCGGCACGGTAGACCTGGTTGAAGAAGCCGAAGTACGCTGTGTCGCAGTCGGCCGTGTCGGGGCAGCCGTAGCCGGTGGCGCGCAGATAACCGGATGCGCTCGGCCGGGTAAGCAGGGACTGCTCCTTCTGCAGCAGCACGAGCAGCACCTTCGGGCTGATGGAGCAGGCCGCGGACACCTTCGCGATGATGCGGGCGGCCGACTCGTTGCGGCCCCCGGGGTAGGCGGTGCAGTGCCCCTCGCCGTGGGCCGGCTGGGAGATCGTGTTCTCCTCGTAGTCGGCCAGGCACGGTGAGCCGTCACGGGGGATGCAGGAGCGCTCCCCCAGGAACGACTGGATCTCGCCCTCGTCCAGGGAGTCGGCGTTGTAGAAGTTGTAGTCGCTGATGATCGCACCGGGGGCGAAACCGGTAGGCGCGGCTGCTTCGTCGGTGGTGTGCACCGACGCGGCCAGCGCCAGGCCAGCGCCAAGCACGGCCAGAGTGACGACCATCGCCAGTGCGGTCTGTCGTCGACGCGGCGTGCCCAGGTACGTCATAGGGGAGACCTTACCGGGGCGCTGCGGGAAGGGGCTGGGAGCAGGCGGCCGACACGCAGCAGCGCGCGCGTCGCGACCCGGGCCCCCGGAGTAGCTTGGGGTCATGCCTGACACACAGCCAGAACAGACTCCCGTTTCCAGCGACAGCATCGTCGTCGGACACGACGGATCGGGTCACGCCGATCACGCCGTGACCGTGGCGCTCGACCTCGCCGAGCAGCTGCACGCACCGGTCGTGCTGGTGCGCGCGTGGTCCATCGACACGGCGCCGCGCCCGGCCAACTGGGAATTCGGCTATGTCGCGTCGATCGAGGACTATGCCGACGCGGTGCGCATTGAGCTCGGCGAGGCCGTGATGGCCGAGGTGGCCAAGCACCCCGACGTGAAGGTCACCTACCGGGCTGTCTACGCCAGTCCGTTGAAGTCCCTGATCGACGTGTCCCGAGGCGCACGGATGCTCGTGGTCGGCTCCCGCGGCCGCGGCGGCCTCAGCGGCATGCTGCTGGGTTCCGTGAGCGAACAGTGCGTGCGGCACGCCAAGTGCCCGGTGCTGGTCGTGCGCCCGAACACCTGAGCCGACCGCCGGCGGCGGTCGGCTCCAGTCAGCTCTGGTCGGCGTCGATCCGGTTGCCGACCGCGAACCAGGCGACCGCCCCGAAGACCGGCGCGCAGACGACGGCCAGCACCCAGCTCGCCCGCGCCGCCTGCCGCAGGTGGATGGCCCGGCTGATCTGTGTCAGGGCGGCGGCGATCAGCGCCGCGCTGCCCAGAACGGCGAGGCCGCCGAGTCCGAGTGCTGCCATCTGCACCATGCCTGCACTGTCGATCATTACGACCTCCCCTGTTGAACCCCCTGAGACGCCCGTTTTCCCCAATCACAGCGTCCCGTGCCTAAACCATACCAAACGGTATCTTCTGTGGGGTCGATTGAGGCAGATTGGGGCCGATTGAGGCAGAGACGATACAACGGATGCGCGGGGCCGTGTGCGACCCCGGTTCGGGCAGTCGCTACGCTGGAAACCGGAATAACCGAGGAGTGGAATGGCGCAGCAACAACGGGCGATCGGAACGCGGGCCGCGATCATCCGAGGTGCGGCGGTCGCCTTCCGGGAGCACGGGTACGGCAGCACGACCCTGGCCGGACTGGAAGTCGCCGCCGGAGTGAGCAAGGGTGCACTCTATTTTCATTTCGCGTCCAAGGAGGCGCTCGCGCTCGCCGTGATCGAGGCGCAGCACGAGGCCTCGATCGGATTAGGCCAGAGGCTGCTGGACGGCACGATGCCCGGGTTGCAAGCCCTCATCCTGATGACTTTTGAGCTGGCGGCGCAGGTGCGGGACGAGCCGGTGGTGAGTGCCGGTATCCGTCTCACCATGGAGGCCTCCAATTTCTCGGTGCCGGTGGTCGGTCCGTTCCATGACTGGATCGATGTCTGCGGGAAGGTGCTGCGACGCGCGATCGATGAAGGCGACGTTTCGGCCGATCTGAATGTAGAGGCCGCCGCGCACTTCATCAGCCCCGCCTTCACGGGTGTGCAGACCGTCTCCCAGGTGCTCACCGGGCGGGCGGACCTCTTCCAGCGGGTGGAGGAGATGTGGGCGCTGCTGCTGCCGGGCCTGCTCCCGGCCGGGCTTCCGGACGAGCGGCGGGCGAATCTGACCGCCCTGCCGGCCCAGGTACGGGCGAGCTGCGCCGCGGGCCCGGGCGCTGCGGGCGGGGTGGCGGATCGGGCCTAGGACCCAGCCGAAGCGCTCGACCCTCCGGCGGACGCGCGCGCCCGGCGGGAGCGCCACCACGCCCAGACCGTAGTCAGGATGCGCTTGAGGGCCACCGCGATGCGGTGCGCGGTGGGGAATTCCGTGCCCAGGATCGCGATTCCGAGGAAGACGACCAGCCAGCCGGGCCCCGGCAGGGGCACCAGGAGTAGCCCGATGACGGCCACCGTGGAGCCGAGCACGCCGACCACAGTGCGGTAGAGCCAGCGCAGCCGCGGATGCTGGTCCACCCAGGCGCGGCTCCGGCGCAGGAAGCGCCGGATCGGGTGCGCGGAAGTGCGTTCGCTGGCGATATCGCGCTGCAGGATGACGGTCATTCGCTCAGGTTAAGCGGGGTCGCTGGGAACCTGCTGCGCGGGCATCCGTCGCCGCTGTCGCCCCCATCGCCGCGGCGTGGCACGGGCCTCGGGGGTACTGTGTGTGGCATCTGGAGCAACATCCGGGTAACCACATCCAAGTGACTACATTCGGGTGACCACATTTGGGTGACTACATTCGGGTGACTACATTCGGGCAACACGGAGGAGACGAATCATGGCCGCACTTGCAAAACGCGAGCGTTTCGAAATGCCGGAGCCGGTGCGGCGCTTTTTCGAGGGCGACTGGGACACTCCGGCCCTGCGGGTGGAGGAATTCCGCGACGACGGCAGCCTGGTTGTGAGGGCGGAATTGCCCGGAATCGACCCGGAAAGAGATGTCGATGTGTCGGTCAGCGACGGCGTGCTGCACATCCAGGCCGAGCGGCAGGAAAAGACCGAGCACAAGGACAAGGACGGTTACCGGACCGAGTTCCGGTACGGCTCGTTCACGCGCGACATTGCGCTGCCCCGCGGAGCCAAGGAAGAGGATGTGACGGCGTCCTACCGGGACGGCGTGCTCGAGGTGCGCGTGCCGGTGCCCGAGGGTGCCGAGGAGCCGAAGAAGGTGCCGATCGCGCGAAGCTGAGCCGGTCGGGCGCCCGCGCGCTCGGCGAGAGTCGCCGATTGTGCCGAGAGTCCCTGTTGCACGGGCGATTCTCGGCACACGAGGCGACTCTCGACGATGCGGGGACCCTCCAGCCCCGAATGGGGGACGCAATGCGCCACTTCTCTTGACTCGCGTCGCCTTAACCGGTTTAGTTGGCTGTACCAAACCGGTTCAGGCTGAACCAGGAGAGAAGAAATGACGTACAACGCTGTTCGCTCACAGTCCCCCCGCCCGCGATCTCTGAAAGCCGTGGCCCTCACCGCCGCGGTCTCGCTGCTCCTGCTCGGAGCCGGCACCGCCGCGGCCGCCGCGGCACCGCCATCCGGTGCAGCCGGCGCATCCGGCGCACCGGCCGGAGTCGCCGCCA
>NZ_SOGZ01000001.1:0-8837 GCF_004403145.1 Cryobacterium sp. TMT1-62
CGACGCCCTCATCGCCCTGGCCATGCTCAGCCTCGGCGGCCACAAACCCGCACTCCCCGGCCGGGATTAACCCACGGAAGCAGCAGGAGAGCCGAGATTATTCCCGAATCAATGCCAGAAACTCCGAAAAGGTCGTTTCAGAGCAGAATCTCCGTCGAATTGGTTCACCGCCGGAGACGCTGCTCAACCTGTGATGAACAGCCTCCCCGCCCGGAGGCTGCTGCAGCGTGCCCGCGAAGGGGGGTGAGTGCCCGATCCTCGCACTCCTTTGAGTGCGTCGCCCGGCCAAACGAGGGGTGGACGCCGCTACCCCGTAGGCTGAACGGGGCACGCTTGACCGAAATTCGACGTGCTCACGCTTGATGAGCTGAGCTCGACGAAAAAAGGCCGAATATGACGCAGAACATTTCCGAACTTCCCCGCATCCGCGCGATGATCCGAAGCGACGGAACGGGAGAGCTCGTCATCGACGGTGTCAGCTCGCGCATCACCGCCGCCGACGAGGCCGGCGTGCGCGAGGAAATCATCAACCGGGTCACGGATGCCGCGCGCGCGATCGATCGCGCGGTGCGCCTGACCGCGGAAGACGAGCAGGGCAAGTCGCCGTTGATCGTTCACCCGAACGGGGACGTAGAAGACGATGGGGCCTTCATCCCGACCTCCTTGGAACCGGGACAGGCATCGGAGCCGGTGTCGACCGCGCCTGCTCCCGTCTCCGCCGCTGTCTCCGCCGCTGTCTCCGAAACCGAGGACGTCGAACTGATCGCGCTGGTCGTGCCCGCGGAACAGCAGAAATCGGGTCTCGACACCGCCGAACTCCAGGCCGCCGGGCTCGATGACGCTGGGCTCGGCACGGCTGCGCTTGACACGGCAACGCTGAAGGAAGCCAAGCGCGATGCCGACATGCGCGATGCCGATGCCGAGGTCATCCAGCAGATCGAACCGGCCCCGTCGGCACGGGCCCATGTCCCACCCCTTACCGCGTTCGATGGCCTCGTGCTCGATCTCGACGCCGACAGCGACGATGAGGACGATCAGGAGCAGGACCTCGCGGCCTCGCCCTTCTCCGCTCCCCGGGCAGCCACGAACCTCGTCGGCCCGGCACCGGTGCCGGGCGGCACGTTCGCCGAGGTGCCCGCCGACGACCCCTCGATCGCCCCCGCGGCGCTCGCCAGTGGCGGTCCGAACCTCGCGGACTTCATGAATTCCCGTCCGCCGCTCGTGGCGGGGCCGGCCCTTCTGGGCTGGCAGGGCACGGTGCGGCGCCTCACCGGCGGACTCGTCTCCCCGGCCCCCGGAACCGGCGAGATGTCGCACCGCGCGGCGGTCGCGTCCGTGCAGCGCAGCCTGGTCGGCCCGCGCACGATCGTCGTGCTCAACCCGAAGGGCGGCGCGCACAAGACCACCGCGACCCTGCTCATCGCCGCGACCTTCGGCATCCATCGCGGCGGGTACACCCTCGCCTGGGACAACAACGAGACCATGGGCACCCTCGGCGTGCGGGCGCAGACCGCCGCCCATACCAACACCGCAGTTGACCTGCTCCGCGACCTCGACAACTTCGCCTATTCAAGCTCCGCCCGGGTCGGCGACCTCGACAACTACGTGCGCAACCAGGGTGACGCCCGGTTCGACGCGCTTGCCTCCGACCTCGACCCTGCCGGGGCAGCCAGTATCGACGACGTGGCCT
This sequence comes from Cryobacterium sp. TMT1-62, assembly GCF_004403145.1. Classification (NCBI taxonomy): domain Bacteria; kingdom Bacillati; phylum Actinomycetota; class Actinomycetes; order Micrococcales; family Microbacteriaceae; genus Cryobacterium; species Cryobacterium sp. TMT1-62. Next base: position 1,691 of record NZ_SOGZ01000001.1, read on the forward strand.
TCGGCAAACTGCATGCCGCGCTCAGCCGGTTCTACCGAGTGCTGATCATCGACACCGGCAACAATATGCGGGCGTCCAACTGGGAGGCGGCCGTCGACGCGGCCGACCAACTCGTCGTCGTCTCCACCATCCGAGAGGACACCGCGTACGGCGCGGCCTCGCTGCTCGACGGCCTGCGTCAGAAGGGCCACGCCGACAAAGTCGCGCAGGCGGTCACAATCCTGGCGTCACCGGCCAAGACGGCCGATCGTCAGCTCTCCGTGCGGCTACACGACCACTTCAGCAAGCTGACCCGCACCGTCGTGGACGTGCCGTATGACTCCGCCCTCGTGGCCGGGGGATCGCTGAACTATGACGCGCTCGCGCCGCGCACCCGTAAAGCGTGGCTCGTTGCCACGGCCGCGATCGCCGAAGGTCTCTGACCCGGCGGCGTCCCGGTGTTGAGCCTGCCCGGCTGACAGTGTGCCAGCCGGGATTCAGGCGGCACTGATCTCGGTCGGGCATACTGGCGAAGGCCCGAACGGATGCCCATCGACTCAGATGCCTCGCAAATCAGTGTATGCATCGAATCCTGCCGAACAGATCAGTGGTCGAAAAGATCATTGTGAACAGATCACTGTCGAAGAGAAAGATCAGCGTGCGTAAACTTCCTGCCCTCATCTCCATTGCCACGGTTGCCGTGCTCGCCCTCGCCGGGTGCAGCGGGTCTCCCTCCGACAACACCGGAGCGGCGGGAATCGCCTGCGTCGATTCCGGCACGGCGTCGGAGGCCGTGAAAGTCTCCGGCAAGGCCGGCGCCGAGCCCAAAGTGAAGTTCGAGTCGCCGCTGACCACGAAGGCCACCGAGGTCTCCGTCGTGACCGAGGGCAAGGGTGACGCCGTCAAGACCGACGACATCGTCGAACTGGGGTTCTCCGTCTACAACGCGAACACTGGCGAGAAGATGAACGCCGGCGGCTTCGGTGACGACCTCGGCGCTCCCATCACCCTGGCCAAGGACTCGAGTGTATTCCCGGCGCTGATGAAGGGCGTCGCGTGCGCGAACTACGGATCGCGCGTCGCGGTCGTGGCCCCGCCGGCTGACGCGTTCGGCGAGACCGGCAACGAGGAGCTCAAGGTCGGGGCCGAAGACAACATCATCTTCGTCATCGACGTCAAAAGTGAAATCCCCCCTCGCGCGAACGGCGAGGACCAGAAGCCGGAGGATGGCTTCCCGACTGTCAAGCTGGCCGAGGACGGCGCTCCGACTGTGACGATCCCGGCAACCGACGCTCCGACCGAGTTGAAGACCTCGGTTCTCAAGAAGGGTGACGGTGCCACAGTCGCCGAAGCGGACACCGTGGTCATGCACTACTCGGGCGTCGTCTGGTCCACCGGTGAGGTGTTCGACCAGACCTGGGGCAAGAGCGGTCCGACCCCGATCTCCCTGGCCGCCGTCGTTCCCGGCTTCGCCCAGGGTCTCGTCGGCCAGACGGTCGGCTCCCAGGTGATGATCGCGATTCCGCCGGAACTCGGCTACGGCGCCGAGGGCCAGCCCGACGCCGGCATCTCGGGTACCGACACGATCGTCTTCGTCGTCGACATCCTCGCCGCCGGCTAGCCGGCCGTTCGGCTGCGCTCGAACCGACCGGTTTTCTGGGACAGACGGCCGTCGTGCCGGGCACCGCCGCAGTGCCGGTGCGGTATAGCACCGACGAGCACGGCACCCTTCTGCACCTGGCCGAGGTCGCGTCCGGACCGGTCGACATGGAGTTCCACGCTGACCTGGTCGGCCGGGCGCATCCGTGCGTTCAGGTGTGGCGCTTGTCCGAGCCGGTCGAGGTCCATAAAATGTTGATTTCGTGGCTCCGCTCGTTCCCGCTCGTTTCCCTCGTTTTTCCCCCGACCAGGCAGGGATGTCCCATGACCATCATTGAGGCCAGAGGTCTGACCAAGGTGTACCACTCCAAATCCGGGCCGGTGCATGCGCTCGCCGGGCTGGACCTGTCCGTGCCGCGCGGGACCGTCAAGGCGCTGCTCGGCCCGAACGGCGCCGGTAAGACGACCGTCGTCAAGATGCTGACCACCCTGATCCGGCCGGACTCCGGCACCGCGTTCGTCGACGGCATCGACGTCGTCGCCGACCCCAAGGGCGTACGGCGCATTATCGGCGTTTCGGGGCAGTACGCGGCCGTCGACGAGAACCTGACCGGGTTCGAAAACCTCGAGATGGTCGGTCGGCTATACCACCTGGGCGGCGCCGAGTCCCGGCGCCGGGCCCAGGAGCTGATCGACCTCTTCGAACTGACCGCGGCCGGCAACCGCCCGGTCAAGGGCTTCTCCGGCGGGATGCGCCGCCGGATCGACCTGGCCGGCGCGCTGGTGATCAACCCGAAGGTGCTGTTCCTCGACGAGCCCACCACAGGGCTGGACCCGCGCAGCCGGATCGCGCTCTGGGCCGTCATCAAGCGCCTGGTCGCCGACGGCACCACCGTGCTCCTCACCACCCAGTACCTCGAGGAGGCCGACCAGCTCGCGGACGACATCGTCGTCATCGACGACGGCCGGGTGATTGCAGAGGGCACGTCCGACCACCTCAAGGCGCAGATCGGCGGCCACCGCCTCGAGGTGGCCCTGGTAGAGGCCGGCGACGGCGTGGCGGCACGGGATATCCTCGCCCGTTACGGCGCGGGAGAACCGGCGATCACCAGCGACGGCCGCGGCCTCGAGGTCGCGGTGGTCGACGGGCCGCGGGCGCTGCAGCAGGTGCTGGCGGCGCTGGGTGACGCGGACATCCGTCTGCACGACGCCGGCATGCGCCGGCCCACGCTCGACGACGTGTTCCTGAAACTCACCGGCCACAAGGCGGACAAGGCCGCCGACCAGGCGGACGACGTGGAATTGGAGAAGTCGAAATGAGCTCCGCTGCCACCCTCCCCACCTGGAACCCGCTTTCGCTCTGGTACTCCGACGGCTGGACCGTCACCAAGCGCAACCTGATCAAGATCAAGCGCTCGCCCGACATGCTCGTGTTCGCGGTGATCCAGCCGATCATGTTCGTGCTGCTGTTCAGCCAGGTTTACGCCGGGTCGATCTCCGTGGAAGGCACCGACTACGTCCAGTTCCTCATGGCGGGGATCTTCGCTCAAACCGTCGTGTTCGGGTCGACCTTCTCGGGCGCGGCGATGGCGCAGGACCTCAAGGAAGGGATCATCGACCGCTTCCGCAGCCTGCCCATGACCTCCTCCGCCGTGCTGATCGGACGCACCAATAGTGACCTGGCGTTGAACACGATCTCCATGGTGATCATGATGCTGACCGGGCTGCTCGTGGGCTGGCGGGTGAACTCTTCGGTGCCGGAATTCCTCGCCGGCGTGGGACTGCTGCTGCTGTTCAGCTACTCTTTCAGCTGGGTGATGGCGCTGCTCGGCATGAGCGTGAAGACTCCCGAGGTCATCAACAACGCGTCCTTCCTGATCCTCTTCCCGCTGACCTTCATCTCGAACGCCTTCGTGCCCAGCGACACCTTGCCGACCCCGCTGCGCGTCTTCGCCGAGTGGAACCCGGTTTCATCGCTGGTGCAGGCGGCACGGGAGCTGTTCGGCAATGAGGGCACAGCTCCGGTGCCCGATATCTGGACCATGCAGAACCCGATTGCCACGGTGCTGATCGGCACCACGGTCATGCTGGTCGTGTTCGTTCCGCTCTGCGTGCGCAAGTTCGCGTCCATCAGTTCCCGCTAGCAGGAGTCAGTGAATCCCCTGGAGAGTGCCCATGAGTGACCCGGTGCCATTCCGCACCGACCGGCGCACCGGAGCGTTGCGCGCGCCCCGCAACACCGCGCCCGGCGGGGCCGGCCCCTGGGACGTGAAGCGCGCTCATCCGTCGCTCTACGGGCCTGCCAACGTGGACTGGGAGCTGATCGAGGTTCCGGCCCAGCGGCTCGTCGCCCTCGACGGGGTCGGCGACCCGGACACGGCGCCGGCCTACATCGAGGCCGTCGAGGCCCTCTACGCCATCGCCTTCGCGGTCAAGTTCGCGGCCAAGCGTGCGCTCGGCCGCGAGATGGTCATCGCACCGCTCGAAGGCCTCTGGTACGCCGACGATGCCTCCGTCTTCACCGCCGGCGCGAAGGCGGAGTGGAAATGGACGCTGCTGATGAGCCAGCCGGACTGGGTGACGGATGCCTTCATCGCCGGGGCCATCACTGGCGCGCTCGCGAAGAAGAAGCTGTCCGCGCTCGCCCGGGTGCGGGTGGAAAGGCTCGACGAGGGGCTGTCGGCGCAGCTGCTGCATGTCGGGCCCTACGCCGCCGAGGCACCCGCCCTCGACCGTCTGCACGGGGAGTTCCTGGCAAGCTACGGGCTGAGGGTGAACGGCCGGCACCATGAGATCTACCTCGGCGACCCGCGCCGCGCCGCGCCCGCGAAGCTGAAGACGGTGCTGAGACAGCCGGTCGCGCCGGTCTGACCCGCGCCGGCCGGGCGGCGCCTACTCCTGACGCCGGCCGAGGTCGGCCTGGATCAGGAGGGCGAACTCCCGCAGCAGCACGGGGTCGACCTCGGCGGCGCCCCGGGGTTCCGAGTCGAACACGCACAGAACGCCGATCCGCTCGCCGGAGTCGGCCTCGATGGGGAAACCCGCGTAGAAGCGGGTCTGCTCCTGGCCCAGACGGGGCGGGCGGGCGGTGAACCGGTCGTCCAGGAGCATGTCAGAAATCACGAACGCTCCGGCCCCGCTCACAGCGAGGGCCGTGATCGACCCGGCCAACGAGTAGACGCGTGGAGTGAAGCCCACGCTCACCAGGTCCCAGAGCCGGTCGCCGTCGCTGAGCGTCAGGGCGGCCGACCGGGTGCCGTAGGCGCTTCTGGCCAAGGCGACGATGTGGTCGCAGCGCACCTCGGTGTCGGCGGCGAGGATGCCCAGCCTGGCGACCGCCCGGCGGGGGCCAGGCGAGAGCGGCTCGGCACCCCACGCTTCCGCGCGGCCCTCGGCCGTTCCTCGGGAAGTTCCTCGGGCAGCAGCCAGGTACTCGGCATCGAGCGGTGGCGCCATCTTGTCGGCGAGGAGATTGGCCCAATGCACGTACTGCGCGGCCGTGCGCACCCGCCCCGGCGTTGAGGCGAGGGTTGCGGCCATGGGAACAAAGCAGCTCCGCTCCTGCCCCGCGCAGATCGCCGCGCTGGCCTCGTCCAGGCTGCGGGCGTGCTTCTCGGCCACGGAGCCCAGCCCGGAGTCGAAGGCCGCGATAGACCGGATCGGCTGCACGCCGAGCACGAAGATCCTGGTGCTGAGCGAGGACTCGTGCCGGATCCGGTCGAGCAGGGCGGACAGCTCGCGCTGCCAGACCAGGGCTGACAGGAGGGTGATGGCGTCGGTCGTGCCGAGGCTCACGACGACCGCGTCATAGCGCCAGAGTCCCAGCCCGTCGAGTTCGGCCTGCGATGTGCGGATGGTGACCAGCGGGTTCGGGATGACGTCGACATCCGTGCCCCGCCCGGTGCGAGACGACAACGCCCGCGCCAGAGATCCGGGCAGGGCCACGTCGTGACTGAGCACGCCCCAGCCGACGGCCGGTCCGCTGCCGAAGAGGAGCACGCGGTCACTGTCGGTTCCCGGGGAATGCGCCTGAGGAGTGTCCCGGGGCCGCGGGATGTCGTCGTAGTCGCGCGTCACGGCCGCCGACCAGGCTCACATCAGGGGTACCAGCACCCAGCGCAGGAGTTGCGGCACGGAGGGCTACCGGCCGCCGCGGCGCTTGCCCGCCCGGGGGCTGGGGGTGTTGCGGGTGCGGCCCGGGGCGCTCGTCGCCTTCTTCGCCACGGCCGGCTTGGATTTCGCCGCCGCGACCCGCACGGCTTTCGCCGCCGCCTTGGCCTTGTCGGTCTTCTTCTCTTTTTTGACCTTTTCGGTGCCGGCGGGCAGCGAGTCGACCCGCGAGCTGTCTTTCGTGCGGCCGCGCACGATGCCGATGAACTCCTCGACGTCTACCGTGGTCTCACGGGAGAGCCAGGCCAGGGACACCTGGCTCTCGGCGACATCCTCGACCGGGCGCGAGACGACATCCTTTCGGCCGTATAGTCGGGCGATCGAATGGGGGACGATCAGGATTCCGACCCCAGCCGCGACCTGCGCCATCGCGTCGTCGAGGTCGCGCATGGCCGGGAGCGGGCGGCGGGTGCCGTCCTTGACCTCGGTGGCCACGAGGCGCCATTCGGGCACGTCGTCGGGGTCCTGCAGCAGGTGTTCTTCGGCCAGGTCGGCCACCAGCACGCTGTCGGCGTCGGCGATGAAGTGGTCTTTGGCCGCGACGACCACCGGGATCTCCCGGTAGAGGGCGATCAGGCTGAGATCGGTCTCATCGACGGGCAGGCGCACCAGGCTGACCTGGGCGCGGCCGTCACGCAGCACCGCGTCCTGTTCGGACGGGTCGGTGCGGAAGACCTCGAGTGGCTGGTCGGGGCGTCGATCGGCCCAGGTGCGGGTCCACTTGGTGGGGGTCACACCGGCGACGAAGGCAAGGGAAAAGGTCACCGGCATCCTTTCTCGTGATGGCACTGCGAACGTAGATCCGTGGGGAGCGGCTGTCTCTCAGGCTATGCGGGTGCTCTCAGGCTATACGCTTGACTGATGAGCGAGAAGAAGACCCAGACCATGAAGCCCGCCACGGCGGCCCAGAAGCTCGGGATTCTGCTCGAAGCAGCCCCGGAAGAATTCCAGAGTGCGCCCGTGTCGCGCACCGAGCTGGCCGCGCTCGAAGCGAAACCGCCTGCCTGGCTGGTCGACCTGCGGGCGAACGGCCCGCATCCCAAGCAGGTCGTCGCCGCCAAGCTTGGCGTCTCGATCTCCGGCCTCGTGCGCGGCGCCGTGACGGAGCCGCTCACCTCCGCCGAGATCCAGGCTCTGCTGCAGCAGCCGCCAGCCTGGCTCGTGACCGAGCGTGCCACCCAGTATGAGGTGCGCGAGGAGCAGATCCGGGTCAAGGACCGCGACGCCGAGCGCGCCCGCAAGATCGCCCACGTCGCCCGCCAGGCAGCCCAGAACGAGAAGGCCGGTCGCGGCCGCTAGGTGTTGTTCCCACACAGGTTGTGAGCGTGGCGTGAGCTAAAAAGGTGAGGACCTCCGGTATCGATTGGGTTACCACACTCAACACGATGCAACGGAGGCC
>NZ_SOGZ01000013.1:0-12271 GCF_004403145.1 Cryobacterium sp. TMT1-62
CGCCCGCAGCGGCGCCAGACGGTAGATCCCCGCGAGCCACTGCGCGCGGCCGCCCGCGTCGACCAGGTGCAGGCCGTGAACGGATGCCGGCAGCCCCGGGTCGGACGCCGCCGGCACCAGTAGGCGGGCGGCATCCGCTGCCCACGGCAGGTCGCAGGCCAGCAGGAGCACCCAGTCCGCAGGCCCGGACGCGGTCGCGTGCTCGAGCGCCGCGAGTCCCGCCACGATGCCGGCGACCGGGCCGCCGAACGGGGGATCTTCGAGCGTCCAGGTCAGCTCGGACGTGTCGTCGTCCGGGACGGCCGCACGGGCCTCCTCCGGCCCGACCACGACAACGTTCCGGGCGAGACCGCGGGCGTCCAGCACCCGGGAGAGCAGCGTGCGCCCGGCCACCTCGACCGCGGGCTTGACCGCGCCGTCGAGGCGCCGGGCGCGCCCGCCCGCCAGCACGATCAGGTCGACGCTCATGGCTGCTCGGGTCATCGCTACTCGTTCGGGCGGTGCCAGTCGCCGGACTTCCCTCCGGTCTTCGTGATGAGGCGCACGTTCTCGATCCAAACGGACTTGTCGAGGCCTTTGACCATATCGACCACGGCGAGGGCGGCGATCGACACGGCGGTCAGCGCCTCCATCTCGACGCCGGTGCGGTCGGCCGTGCGCACGGTGGCCGTGACGCGCACCCCGGTGTTTTCGATGACGAGGTCGACGGCGGCGCCGTGCACCCCGATCACATGCGCGAGGGGGAGCAGGTCGGCGCACTTCTTGGCACCCTGGATGCCGGCGATGCGGGCCACGGCGAGCACATCGCCCTTGGGGGTGCTGCCGTCGCGAAGGGCCGCGATGACCGTCGGTCCGCAGGCCACGAAGCCGGCGGCGGTGGCGCTGCGCACGGTGGGCTGCTTCTCGGTGACGTCGACCATGCGGGCCTGGCCGGAAGAGTCGAGATGCGTGAAGGGGTGTGCGGACAGGTCGCGGATGCTCATGTCAACAGCATGACAGTGACGCGGTCGCCCTCGGCAATCCGCGTCACGTTTTCCGGCACGATGGCCAGCCCGACGGCCTGAGCAAGCCCGGCGACGAGGTGGGATCCCGACCCGCCCGCGGCGGACCGGCGGACCACTCTGCGGATTCCCACGCCCTCGAGGGTCACCGGCATGTACTGGGCACGGCCGGGCGGGGAGTCCCAGCTCTCCCCGGCGGTCGCCGAGATCGTGGGGCGAAAGAGGTCGATGTGCCCGCCGAGGCGGCGCAGGGCCGGCCGCACGAACACCTCGAACGACACGAAGGCGCTGACCGGGTTGCCGGGGAGGGCGAAGATGAGCGGTCCCTCGACTGCATTGTCGTCGGCCGGCCAGCGGCCGAAACCCTGAGGCTTGCCCGGCTGCATCTTGACCGGCCCAAACCGTACGGTGCCGAGCGGGGCGAGCACGGCCTTGACGATGTCGTAGGCGCCGACGCTCACCCCGCCGGAGAGCACGATGGCGTCGACCGTGCCGGCGAGGCTGGCCAGCAGGCTGCGGAGCGTGTTCTCGTCGTCGGGAACCGCGCCGAGCCGGATCGGCACCCCACCGGCGGCGGTGACGGCCGACGCGAGGAGGTAGGAGTTGGAGTCGGGAATCTGGCCGCGCCGGGCGGGTTCGCCGGGGGTGACGAGCTCGCTCCCGGTGGAGATCACGGCCACGCGCGGAGCCGGGTGCGCCCGGAGCGACGAGGTTCCGGCGCTGGCGGCCGCGGCAACCCGGGTCGGCCAGAGCACTGAGCCGCGGGTGAGCACGGTGTCGCCGGCGTGGGCGTCTTCGCCGGCGCGACGGATGTGCGCTGCCGGCTGCGGCGCCCGCACGACGGTGACCGTGTCGATGCCCTGATCGGTGTCTTCGATCGGAACCACGGCATCCGCCCCGTCCGGGAGCGGCGCCCCCGTCATGATCCGGGCCACCTGCCCGGTCTCCAGGTGCGGGTTCTGGCTGGTTCCGGCCGCAAGGTCGGCGACCACCGGCAGCGTCACCGGGTGCTCGGCGGAGGCCTGAAGCAGGTCGGCGCGCCGGACGGCATAGCCGTCCATGGCCGAGTTGTCGAAGGGAGGTGTGTCCGTGGCGCTTCGAACATCCTCGGCCAGCATCAGGCCCAGCGCCTCGTCAAGCGAGACCAGCACGGGCGGCAGCGGGGCGACCGCGGCGAGCACGAAGGAGAGCTGGTCGGCGACGCTGCGGGCCGAGACCGGTACGGCGCAAGCGTCGGCGTCGTGCTCGTGGGCGTGCTCGTGCGTGTTCCCCGTCATGGTCAGTTCCCCGCTGTGGTCGTCGATTCGTTGGACACGGCGTCGCCGGCCCACTTGCTGCCCCGGCCGGGAGCCGTGCGTGCGGCGACGGCGACGTCCCAGGCGACGATCCCGCCGGCGAGCAGGGTGAGGCCGGTGAAGCCGGCCGCGTCCAGGGCCATCGCGGCGCGTTCGGCCCGCGGCCCCAGATGGCAGTGCAGCACCAGCGGCACGTCCCGCGGCAGGGTGGCCATTCCGGCCTCGGTGAGCAGGTCGCCGAGAGGCAGCAGGACGGCATCCGGGATGGCGCTCTCGGCGTGCTCGTCGGGCTCGCGCACGTCGACCAGCACGAACGGGTCGGTTCCCTCGGCGCGGGCAGTGAGCCGGGCCACGAGCTCCACCGGGGTGAGCGTCGACCAGGCCCCAGCGGTGGCGGCCCGAGCGGAGCCGCGGGCGGCGGCGAGGGTCGCTGCCGGGTTCGGGTCGGCGGCGGCGATGCCGGTGCCGATCAGGGGCACTTCGGTGAAACGGCCCGAGAGCGCGTCGATCACGAGCACGCGCCCGATCAGCGGAGCGCCGATACCGGCGATCAGCTTGATCGCCTCGGTGGCCATCAGCGAGCCCACCTGGCCGCAGAGCGCGCCGAGCACGCCGGCTTCGGCGCAGTTGGGCACCTCACCCTCTGTGGGCGGGGTCGGGAACAGGTCGCGCAGATGCACCCCGGTGAGGCCGCTCTCGGCCGGTGGGCTGGCCCAGAACACCGACAGCTGGGCGTCGAAACGGAGAACGGATGCCCAGACCAGTGGCAGGCCCAGGGCCGCGCAGGTGTCGTTGACCAGGAAACGGGTGGGGAAGTTGTCGGTGCCGTCGATGACCACGTCGTAACCGCCGATGATCGCGGCGGCGTTGCCGGCGTCGAGCCGTTCGGCGTGCTGCACGACCACGGCCTCCGGCGCGATCTGGGCGATCGATTCGGCGGCGCTGGCCACCTTGGGGCGTCCGACATCCGCCTGGCCGTGCACGATCTGGCGTTGCAGGTTGCTGGGTTCGACGTCGTCGCCGTCGACGATGCCGATCGTTCCCACGCCGGCCGCGGCCAGGTAGATGAGCGCGGGGGACCCCAGCCCGCCGGCGCCGAGCACGAGCACCCGGGCGTTGGCGAGGCGGCGCTGGCCGAGCTCGTTGAGCTGGGGCAGACGGCGTTGGCGGGCGGTGCGAACGGATTCGGCGCCGCTCAGGCGGGCGATCGGCTCGACAAGAGGGGGAATGGCCATGCTTCCACGGTAGGCGTTGGCAGCGCCCGGTGTGTACCCAAAACAGTCATCTGAGCACACCCCTTGAATTTCAGGCCGCAATGTAGTCCTCTAGATGTGAAACAGGCACCAACTAGAAATTTCGATGCAGTCTCGCGCGGCCCGACGGGTCTCGCTGTGAGGGAAGCAAACAGGAACTAGGAAGGTACTTCATGACTGGGAACAGAGCAGTTGCCTACAAGAGCCCGGGCGTCGTCGAGGTCATCGACATCGACTACCCGACCTTCGAGCTGAAAGACGGACCGGGTGTCAACCCGGCGAACGTGGGCCGCAAGGTGCCGCACGGGGTCATCCTCCGCACGGTCACCACCAACATCTGCGGCTCGGACCAGCACATGGTTCGCGGGCGCACGACCGCGCCGTCGGACCTCGTCCTCGGCCACGAGATCACCGGCGAGGTGGTCGAATGCGGACCCGACGTCGAGTTCATCAAGGTTGGCGACATCGTCTCGGTGCCGTTCAACATCTCTTGCGGCCGGTGCCGCAACTGTAAGGAGCGCAAAACCGGAATCTGTCTCAACGTCAACCCCGACCGCCCGGGCAGCGCCTACGGCTACGTCGACATGGGCGGTTGGGTCGGCGGCCAGGCCGAGTACGTGCTGGTGCCGTACGCGGACTGGAACCTCCTGAAGTTCCCGGACCGGGACCAGGCGCTGGAGAAGATCATGGACCTCACCATGCTCTCGGACATCTTCCCGACCGGCTTCCACGGAGCGTTCAGCGCGGGCGTCGGGGTCGGATCGACCGTATACATCGCCGGAGCGGGCCCGGTGGGTCTGGCCGCGGCGGCATCCGCTCAGCTGCTCGGGGCCGCCGTCGTCATCGTCGCCGACCTCAATGAGGAGCGGCTGGCGCAGGCCCGCAGCTTCGGCTGCGAGACCATCGACCTGCGGAAGGGCGAACCGCAGGATCAGATCGAGCAGATCCTGGGTGTGCCCGAGGTCGACTGCGGCGTGGACGCGGTCGGCTTCGAGGCCCGCGGCCACGGCAAGGATGCCGGAACGGAGCGTCCGGCCACGGTGCTGAACTCGCTGATGACGGTCACGGCCGCCGGTGGTGGCCTGGGCATCCCGGGCCTCTACGTCACGGGTGACCCGGGCGGGGTCGACGAGGCGGCGAAGGTCGGCTCGCTGTCCATCCGGCTGGGCCTCGGCTGGGCCAAGTCCCTGTCCTTCGCTACCGGTCAGACCCCGGTGATGAAGTACAACCGGTCGCTGATGATGGCGATCCTGCACGACAAGGTGCAGATCGCGAAGGCCGTCAACGCTCAGGCGATCAGCCTGGACGATGCCCCGCGCGGCTACGCCGAGTTCGACGCCGGCAAGTCGATCAAATACGTGCTGAACCCGAACCAGTACATCAAGTAAGCGCGTTCGACCGGTAACAGGACATCCGGCCCGCGGTTCGCCCGGGTCGGATGCCCTGTTCTGCTGAGGCCGGGCATTTGTCACCGTCCCGAAGGACTTTTGCCGCGGAGGGCGGCGGTTAGTGTGGAGACATGATTGATCAGTTCCAACGCCCGCTGCACGATCTGCGCATCTCGGTCACCGACCGCTGCAACTTCCGCTGCGTGTACTGCATGCCCAAAGAGGTCTTCGGCAAGGACTTTGCTTTCATGGAACGCGACGAACTGCTCTCCTTCGAAGAGATGACCCGGCTGGCGCGGATCAGCGTGGCGCACGGGGTCGAGAAGATCCGCCTCACCGGCGGTGAGCCGTTGCTGCGCAAAGGGATCGAGGAACTGGTGGCGATGCTGGCGGCGCTCCGCACCCCGGACGGCCGCCCGATCGACATCGCGATGACCACCAACGGTTCGGTGCTGGCGCTGAAGGCCCGGGCTCTGAAGGACGCCGGGCTGAAGCGCGTCACGGTGTCGTTGGATTCGCTCGACGACGCCACGTTCCGGGCCATGAACGACGTGAAGTTCCCGGTCGCCAAGGTGTTGAACAGCCTGGACGTGGCCCACTCGGTCGGGCTCGGCCCGATCAAGATCAACATGGTGCTCAAGCGCGGGCAGAACGATCAGGACATCGTTGCCATGGCGCGCCACTTCAAAGGCACCCCGTACATCCTCCGGTTCATCGAGTTCATGGACGTGGGCTCGAGCAACGGCTGGGAGATGGGTGACGTGGTGCCCTCGGCCGAGGTCGTGGCCCGCATCAACGCTGAACTGCCTCTCGAGGAGGTGGCCCCCAACAAGACCGGTGAGACCAGCCGCCGGTGGCGCTACCGCGACGGCGAGGGGGAGATCGGCGTGATCTCCAGTGTCACCCAGTCGTTCTGCCATTCCTGCTCGCGGGCGCGGGTCTCCACCGACGGCAAGCTGTTCACCTGCCTGTTCGCGACCGAGGGGCACGACTTGCGTGCCCTGATGCGCGGCGGTTGCACCGATGAGCAGCTGACCGAGGTGCTGAAGCAGATCTGGCGCGAGCGCACGGACCGCTATTCGGAGCTGCGCAGCGCCGAGACCGGCCGGCTGCGCGCATCCGGCAAGAAGAGAATCGAAATGTCGTACATCGGTGGGTGAATCCAGATGAGCAGGATCACGGCCAGGCGCAAGGTCGTGCGACTGACGGCGGGCGAGAATCCCACCAGCCGGGAAGACGTGCTGGCGGTCGAAGAGCCACTCGAGATCCGCGTGAACGGCCGCTCCCTCGCCGTCACGATGCGAACCCCCGGCAACGATTTCGACCTCGCCGCCGGGTTCCTGGTGTCGGAGGGCGTCATCACCCGGAACGAGCACTTTTCCACGGCCCGGTACTGCGCCGGCGCCACCGTCGAGGGCGTTAACACCTACAACGTGCTCGACGTGTCGCTCGCGCCCGGGGTCACACCGCCCGACCCGAGCCTGGAGCGATCGTTCCTGACGACCAGTTCCTGCGGGCTCTGCGGCAAGGCCAGCATCGACGCCGTGCGCACGAAGTCGGCGTTCCCGGTGACGGCTGACCCGCTTCAGGTCGACGCAGAGCTCCTGACGAGCTTCCCCGAGGTCTTGCGTGCCGCCCAGGACGTTTTCGAGAAGACCGGCGGCATCCATGCGGCCGCCCTCTTCGACGGGACCACCGGGCGGATGCTGGTGCTGCGCGAAGACGTCGGCCGCCACAACGCGGTCGACAAGGTCATCGGCTGGGCGCTGAAGGAAGACCTGCTTCCGCTCACCGGCACGGTGCTGATGGTGTCGAGCCGGGCGAGCTTCGAACTGGCGCAGAAGGCGCTGATGGCCGGGATTCCGGTGCTCGCCGCCGTGTCGGCGCCGTCGTCGCTGGCCGCCGAGTTCGCGGACGAGGTAGGCATGACGGTGGTCGGGTTCCTGCGCGGCGACTCCATGGTGATCTACGCCGGGGTGGAACGCATCACGAGCGGCGAGCGGACGCCGCAGAGCGTCCCCGGCTAGCCGCGCTCCGCGGGTTCGACCACCCGCCCGGTGCGCCAGGTGTCGACCGTGATCACGCAGCCCACCACTATCAGGGAGATCGAAACGGAGGCCAGGGCATCCGTGGTCCAGTGGTAGCCGAGGTACAGGCGGCTGAGGGCCGCCAGCACGGTGCCGACCACGGCGATGCTGAGACCGAGGGTGGTGGCCCGCATGCTGCAACGGCGCGAGAGCAGAAGGTAGGCGGTCACCAGCAGGAAGTCGGATGCACCCAGCACGTGGCCGGAGGGGAACGAGAACGTGAGATCCGTGCCGTACAGCATCAGGTCGATCGGCGGCCGCTCGCGGCCGACCGTGCGTCCGATGACCTGGGCCAGCACCACGCCGGTTGCCATGGCACCGGCGAGCAGCAGGGGGCGCCAGGCGTGCCGGGTGAGAAGACCCCAGCCGACGCACACGACCAGCACGATCAGGGGCAGCGCGACCGGCCCGAATACGACCGCCAGCACCACCATCACGGTCGTCAGAACGGGGGACCGGGCTTCCAGCAGCCACTCCTGCACGGGGAGGTCGATGGCGGTGACGCCGCCGCCGCTCAGCACACTCAGCAGCGTGAGCGTGAAGACGACGGCGCCGAAACTCAGGCAGGCGATCGCGGTGACTTGGAGCATGCGGCGGGACCGGGCATTGCGTTCCCACGTCTCGACGACGTACCGGTCGTGGAACGTGCGCCACGGATGCGACGCGCGGCTGCGTCGGCGTTCGCGATCGAGTGTCACGGCCAGGGGAGCCCAGACCGCCACCGCGATCCCGATGCCGAGCAGTGCCGCCCCGACGGTGTCGGTCAGCCAGTGAGCGCCCAGGTAGGTGCGGCTGAGCATCATCAGCGCCGTGTACAGCGCCCCGGCCAGCCACACCCACCAGAACCGGAAGAGCAGCGCCAGGATTATCGCCAGCGTCGCCGCATTGGCGACATGGCCGGAGGGGAACGACCCGAAATCGACGCTGACCAACAGATCGTCGAGCTCGACCGGGCGGGCCCGGCCGAACAGCCACTTGAGGAGGTGCACGGCGGCACCGGAGACCACGGTTACCGCGAGGGCGAAGCCCGCGGCCCACGGGCGCTTGAAGAACAGGAGCAGGCCGATGAGCAGACCGGGCACGACGACGGAGGCGGTGAGACCGCCGCCCAGGCTGTTCATCACGAGGGCGAGGGAATCCCACACCGGTGCCCGATTGCCGGACACCGCGATCATCCACTCCGTGTCCAGGGCGAACGGCTTGCCGTTCCGGGAGATGACCAGGCCCAGACCCACCGCCAGCGCGACGGTGACCAGCCCGGAGAGCAGCGGCCACCAGTGGGTGACGCGCTGTGCCCCAGCGCCCGTGTTCACGCCTCGGCTCACGTCAGCGGTGCTGAATTCGCTGCCTCGTGGGCGATGAATCGCACGGACATGGCCTTGTAACCGGGGGTGTTCGACTCCCGGGCCACGAGCTCGCGGTGCATCAGGGCGTTCGCCTCGGGGAAATACGCGGCCGCGCAGCCCCGCGGGGTGGGGTAGACCACCAGGCGGAACTCGTTGGCGCGCCGCTCCTCGCCCCGGAAAGTGCTGATCACGTCGACCATGTCGCGGTCCGCAAAGCCCAGCTCGGTGACGTCGTCCTGGTGGATCAGGATGACCCGGCGGCCGCCGGAGATTCCGCGGTAGCGGTCATCCAGGCCGTAGAACGTGGTGTTGTACTGATCGTGGCTGCGCATGGTCTGCAGGATCAGGTGGCCGGCCGGCGGGGTGAGGTACTCGAGCGGGCTGACCGTGAACCGGGCCCGGCCGATGTCGGTGGCGAAGCTGCGGGTGTCGCGGGGTGGGTTGGGCAGTACGAAACCGTTCTTCGTCTTGAGGCGCGCGTTGAAATCGGTGAAGCCCGGGAGAACCCGCGAGATGCGGTCACGGATGACGTCGTAGTCGTCGGCCATCGCCTTCCAGTCGATCACGTGGTCGTCGCCGAGGGTGGCGCTGGCCATCCGGGCGACGATGACGGGCTCGGCGAGCAAGTGCTCGGAGACCGGGTCCAGACGCCCCTGCGTGGTGCGCACGACCGACATGGAGTCCTCGACCGAGAGCACCTGGCGACCACCCGGGTGCTTGTCGTCCGTGTCGGTGCGCCCCAGCGTCGGCAGGATCAGCGAGGTCGTGCCGTGCATGATGTGCGACCGGTTGGGCTTGGTCGACACGTGCACGGTCAGGCCCACGCGCTGCATTGCCGCCTCGAGGGCCACTGTGTCGGAGCAGGCGAGGGCGAAGTTGCCGCCCATCGACACGAACACGTCGACGTCGTCGTTCTCGAAGGCCGCGACGGTGTCCACCGAGTCGAGGCCGTGCTTGCGAGGGGACTCGATGCCGAATTCCTTGTCCAGCGCGGCGAGCATCGATTCCTTGGGCTTCTCCCAGACGCCCATGGTGCGGTCGCCCTGCACGTTGGAGTGGCCGCGAACCGGGCAGGCGCCGGCGCCCGGCTTGCCGAAGTTGCCCTGCAGCAGGAGCAGGTTGATGATCTCCTTGAGTGTGTTGACCGAGTGCGGCTGCTGAGTGAGTCCGAGCGCCCAGCAGATGATCGTGGCCGTGGAGTCGATCATCATCTGCGCGACGGTGGAGATCTCCACCGCGGTGAGCCCGGTGGCCTTCTCCGTCTCGGCCCAGTCGATGGTCGTGCGGGCGGCGCGGTACTCGTCGAGGCCCTGGGTGTTCGCCGCGACGAACTCCGCGTCGACGACGGAGCCGGGAACGCGCTCCTCCGCTTCGAGCAGCAGGTGGCCGAGGGCCTGGAACAGGGCCAGGTCGCCGCCGACCTTGATCTGCAGGTACTCGTCGGCGAGTGCTGTGCCATCGCCGATCAGGCCGGAGACCGACTGGGGATCCTTGAAATTAAACAACCCGGCCTCGGGCAGCGGGTTGACGGCGACGACCCGGCCACCGTTGTCCTTGCACTCCTTGAGGGCCGACAGCATCCGCGGGTGGTTGGTGCCCGGGTTCTGGCCGACGACGAGGATCAGCTCGGCATGGTGGATGTCTTCGAGCGAAACGGTGCCCTTGCCGATGCCGATGGTGGCGTTCATGGCGCTTCCGGAGGACTCGTGGCACATGTTCGAGCAGTCGGGCAGGTTGTTCGTGCCGATCGAGCGGGCGAACAGCTGGTAGAGGAACGCCGCCTCGTTGGCGGTGCGTCCCGAGGTGTAGAAGACCGTACGGTCGGGAACGGTGGCTCGGATCCGCTCGCCGATGAGCTCGAAGGCTTCGTTCCAGGAGATCTGGGAGTAGTGCGTGTCGCCGGGACGGATGACCACCGGATGCGTGATGCGGCCCTGGTTGCCGAGCCAGTACTCGGTCTTCGTGGCGAGCTCCTCGATCGAGTGCTCGGCCCAGAACGCCGGCGTCACGGTGCGCAGGGTGCTCTCCTCGGCGACGGCCTTGGCGCCGTTCTCACAGAACTCCGCGGTCTTGCGGTGGCCCTGCGACTCCGGCCACGCGCAGCCCGGGCAGTCGGTGCCGTCGCGCTGGTTGAGGCGCAGCAGCGCCTTCGCCGTGCGGGGAACGCCGGCCTGCGCGAACCCGCGATCGAGCGCCACCAGAACCGCTTCCACTCCGGCCGCGGACTTCTTCGGCTTCGTGACGGCCAGATTGTCTTCGTTGATGTCTTCGATCGGAGCGCGTCGTGTCATGTGACCATTTTGCTCCATTTCACAGGGCGTTCCGACATCGGCTACGTGTATGTTCGGATCGGACTGCTTGAAGCAGGAGACAGAGGGGGCACCGTGGGAACTCACACGACGCTGGACACGATGCGGCAGACCCGGTCAATCCTGGACGGCATTCGCTGCGCCGACGACCTGACCATCGCAGCGAGCCGGGACGGCGGCATCCGCGCCGTGCGCCTGCTCGCGCAGGCGGCGACCGACCCTGGCGACCAGCTGACCGCGATCGCAGCCATTCACTCGCTCGGCCAGGTGTTCGACGAGTCCGCGGATGACGTGCTCGTGTCGCTGCTCACCCACGACTCCCTCTTCATCCGCGAACACACGGCCTGGGCGTTCGGCGCCCGGCTGCCCCGGTTCGAGGCGATCTCCGGACTGCTGAGCATGGTGGTCGACGGCGGCTTCTCCGGCATGATCGCCCAGCGCACGCTGGAGCAGTGGAGCTCGTCGGTGCCGGTGCATGTGGCGCTCGCCCTCGAGGGCACCCTGATCGGCGTGCATGAGTGCGGCGCCCGCGCCCGCCTGGTCGAAACGATGGGTCTCATCGCCGGGCGCATCCCCGAACGTCTGCTGCGCCGGGTCGCAGTCGACGGCTCCGAGCCGAACGCGGTGCGTGCGGCGGCGATCGCGGCCATCGGCGACCTCGGTCCGAACGAGGCCAACATCCGTATCGTGAGCGACCTGTCGCAGGGCAGCGGCGTGCTTGCCGACGTGGCCCGGCTCGCCCTGATCGACTTGACCGTGCCGGCCTACCCGCGCCCGCCGTGGAGCCGGGGGCTGACGGTGGCCCAACTCTTCCTGCACGCCGACATCGACCGCGAACTCAGCCAGGTGGGAGCCGGCGATAACGGTGGCATCGCCACGCTGCTCGTGCGCCTGGGCGACGCGCTCGTCTCCGGCGGCAGCGGCAGCGGCGGCAGTGAGCGCGGCGGCTCCGTGGAACGGGTGCTCACCCTCTCCCGCGGCAGCTTCGCCGGCGCGCTCACCTCTCTGTCCGAGGTCGGGTCTTCCCTCGCGGAGCACGCCTTCGCGACCGTGCCCTTCCTGGGCGAACCCGTCGCCTCGGTCGATGCCTGGCCGCGGCGGATTGCGACGCAGCGCGGCATCCGTCGCATTCTGCGCGCCGCCGGCACCGTCGACGCGATCCACCTGCGAATGGCCGACATCGGCACGCTGGCTGCCTCCACCGTCGCCCGCGAGCTCGACATTCCGATCGTGTTCACGGTGGCCCCCGACCCGCACAGCGTCATCCACTCCCTCGACAGTTCCGGGGTGCTCACCCGGGCGAACTTCGGCACGGTCGACGAGACCGAGCACTTCTGGTTCCGGGCCCGGCTCGTTCAGCGGCTGGCCGCGGATGCCGCGCACACCGTTCTCTTCCCGAGGCCCGAGCTGCGGCGTGACATGCGCGACCTTGTGGGAATCGATATCCGGCAGCATCCGGAACGCCACTCCGTGATCGCGGAGGGCATCGACCTCGCCGTGATCGAGCGTGCCCTGGCGGATGCCCGACTCGCGGCCGACCCGCCCGCCGCGCACGCGACCGGCGCGACCGGCGTGACCAGCGCGGCGGGCGC
>NZ_SOGZ01000050.1:0-19385 GCF_004403145.1 Cryobacterium sp. TMT1-62
CGTTGCATCGTGTTGAGTGTGGTAACCCAATCGATACCGGAGGTCCTCACCTTTTTAGCTCACGCCACGCTCACAACCTGTGTGGGAACAACAGCTAGCGGACTGAGAGCTGACCGGGCGCCCGACGGACTGGGTCATGACTTTGGTGACACCCAGCTGAGGACACTCCGGTGCCTCCGACGAAGACGAGAATGCGTGATTAGAGTGTGCCGGCATCCATGAGGTCCTACTCGGTGCGGTTCGCTGCACAATCTGGATTTGGGGTTCACTCCTGGGATGCGCTGAGGGCGGCCCGGCCGCGCAGCACCAGGAGCTTGTAGGCAGCATCATCGATCTGCTCCAGCGTGAGCCGCCCGGTATCGACCGCTTCGACGATTCTGCCGATCAGAACTGTGACATCGGTGCCGTACCGCGCGGGATTCGCCGGCAGAACGGAGAGCAGCATGGTGTTGCCCGCTGCCAGGGCGGCGATCCCGTTCTCGGCCGGGTCGGCGTACTCCGGCAGGCCGAAGTCCTGGAGCATCAGCAGATCGTCGGTAATCGTGACGCCGTCGAAACCGAGTTCGGTGCGGAGGATCTCGTGCCAGGCCGGCGACAGGCTCGCCGGACGCGGATCGACGCTCGGGTAGGCCAGGTGGCCGAACATGATCAGCGCCGCGCCAGCCTCGATTCCGGACTGAAACGAAGGCGCCTCACGGGTCAGCCAGTCCTGATAGCCAAGCGGAGTCGACGGGATGCTTCGGTGCGAGTCCCTCGGCGCCGCCCCGTGACCGGGGAAGTGCTTGAGCGTGCTCAGAACCCGCGCACGCTCACCGGTGACCGCCGCAGCCACCCGGGCGGATGCCGACGCCGGGTCGGTGCCGAGCACCCGGCCGGCCAGGAACGAGCTCGGGTCGGCCGTGACGTCGGCGACGATGCCGAAGTTGACACTCACGCCGACGGACTGGAGCAGGGTCGACCGACTGCGGAAGGCATCCTCTGTGGCCGGTGCGGGGAGCGTCTGCAGCTGGGCAGCCCCGGGCGCCAGGTCGGCGGGCAGCCGGGAGACCTCGCCGCCCTCCTGATCGATGCCGATGAGCAGCGGGAGTTCCGGGTCGGGACTGAGGGCATCCGTCATTGCCCGCATTTCTTCCGGGGAGACCGGCACGTTGTCATCCATCAGGATGAGTCCACCGAGGCCGTTCGCCCCGGCGAAGGTGCGCAGCTCGGCCGCATCTGTTCCCGGCTGGTGCAGCATCAGTAGGCTGGCGACCTTCTCGGTCAGGGACATGGCGGCCAGGCGGCGAGTGGCGTCTTCGGCAACGGGGCCGGCCGACCAGCCGGGCCCGAGCGGGGCGGCAGTGCCGCTTTTCGCGTCTGTTCCGCGCGCCGCGGTGCAGCCGGAGGGGGTGAGGGCCAGCAGGGCCATGGCGGCGAGCGCCGCCAGGCGGCGGGCTGGGGCCGGGTGTCGTCGGCCGGAGATCACCGATCCAGGCTAACCTGCCGGCAGCTACCGCGGCGAAGCGCCCATCCGCTTCACCGCTGGCGGCGTTACAATCGGTCTTCGAGCGGGGAGGCGCGCATGCAGATGAGGGACATGGCCGGCGAGGCCGTGCTGATCGCCGCCGGCGGGCGGTCCATCCTCCTGCAGATCGCCGACCCGGCGATCGGCCACGGAATTGCGCACCACAGCGACTTCGCCTCCCGACCGCTCGATCGGCTGCGCGGCACCCTAACCTACGTGTACGCGGTCGTGTTCGGAACGCCGGAGGAGGCTGCCCGGGCACGACGCCGGGTCGATCACGCCCACGCCCCGGTGTCGGGCTTGGCCACCGAGGCTCGTCCGGCTTACACCGCCTTCACCCCAGAACTGCAGCTCTGGGTGGCGGCGACCCTGTATGACTCCGCCATGACCATGCGGGAGCTGGTCTACGGCCCGCTCGACGGAGCCACGGCGGACGCGCTCTACCGGGAGTACGCCGTGCTGGGCACGGCGTTGCAGATGCCCGCGGAGCTGTGGCCGCCCAACCGGGCCGCCTTCGCCGCCTACTGGGACCGACGCGTCGGCGAGTTGCAGACGGATGCCGCCACGCGCGCCGTGGCACGCCAGCTGCTGCATCCCCGCACCGGGCCGCTCTGGCTGCGGCTGATGATGCCACTGGGCCGGTTCGTGACCGTCGGACTGCTCCCCTGCTCGGTGCGGGAACTGTTCGACCTGCCCTGGACCGTGGGGGCGCAGCGCCGCTTCGACCGGCTGATCCGGCTGACCATACGTGTCTATCCCCGGCTTCCGCGCCGGCTGCGCCACTGGCCCAAGAACCACTACCTGCGCGCGATGCGGTAGTCGCCTGGGCTCGCGGTAGTCTGAGGGTTTCCCCAGCCTGAGGATTCCAATGACGCAGCACTCGGCCCCCGCCGCCCCGGGCACGCCCGACGGTCTCGACGCGATCGACCGGCAGATCGTGGCCGAACTCAGTCGCGACGGCCGCCTGTCGATGCGCCAGCTGGCCGTGCTCGTGCACATTTCCCGCACCACCGCGCACACCCGGATGCAGAATCTCGTGCGTCACGGTGTGGTCACTGGATTCGGCGCACAGATCGACCGCCGGGCGCTCGGGCTCAGGGTCTCCGCCCTTGTGATCGTCAAGATCGGCGATGTCTCCTGGGCCGAGATGGCCCGGCGCCTGAGTGAACTGCCCTTCGTCGAAAAAGCTCAGGCCGTGAGCGGCGACATCGACATCATCCTCACCGTCAGCGCTCCGGACCACGAGCAGCTGAGCCAAGCCATCCTGCGCGATATCCACAGCATGCCCGGCGTGATCTCCACCCGGTCCCACCTCATCCTCGAGGAAATCACCGGCCTGCCCCCGGCTCGCGCTGCGGACAGCTGGCGCTGAACGGTCGTTTTCCGCGGACGAATGGCCCGGCACGACGCCGCTTCGGACCAATCGTTCGTATCCGTCGCCGGGGCACCGTCGACGGCGCGGAGATGCCCCACCATTGCGACATGAGCCTCAATGTCGAGAGCCTGGTTGAGAGCCCCCTCGCCGCGCCGCGTCCCCTCCGCCTGATCGATGACACCGGTCGCGCCGCGCCACTCGATGAGGCCGGCGGGTTTGACCTGCCGGACCCGGCCACACTGCTCAATCTCTACCGGCGCATGGTCGTCGCCCGCCGGTTCGACGTGCAGGTCACCGCGCTGACCCGGCAGGGACGCCTGGCGACGTACCCGTCAGCTCTCGGCCAGGAGGCCTGCGAGATCGCCGCGGTCGCCGCCCTCGGCGCCGAGGACTGGCTCTTCCCCACCTACCGGGACAGCATCGCCCTACTGACCCGCGGCGTGCCGCCCGAGCACATCCTGGCCTCGTTCCGCGGGGACTGGCACAGCGGCTACGACCAGAACGCCCACCGGATCGCCCCGCAGGCCACCCCTCTGGCTACCCAGGCGCTGCACGCCGTGGGGCTCGCGACCGCGTCCAAGCTCAAACGGGAGCGCACCGTCGCACTGACTCTGCTCGGCGACGGCGCCACCAGCGAGGGCGACGCCCACGAGGCGTTCAACTTTGCTGCCGTCTGGCAGGCCCCGGTCGTCTTCGTGGTGCAGAACAACCAGTACGCGATCAGCGTGCCGCTGGACAAGCAGATGCGCTGCCGCACCATCGCCGACAAGGCCATCGGCTACGGGATGCCCGGCTACTTCGTTGACGGCAACGACGTCGCCGCAATGTACGCGGTCACCTCGTCGGCAGTGGAGAACGCCCGCGCCGGCCACGGCCCGACCCTGATCGAGGGTCTGACCTATCGGATGGAGGCACACACGAACTCCGACGACCCGAGCCGCTACCGCGATCCCGGGGATCTGGAGATCTGGCGACGCCGCGACCCGATCACCCGCCTGGACACCTACCTGTGCGAGATCGGTGCGCTGAGCGACGCGGAGCGTGCGGACATCCGTGCCGAGGCCGAGGATCTGGCGGCGGACACCCGCGAATGCATGACCCGGTCCGCCCCAGTGGATCCGCTGGAGCTGTTCGACCACGTCTACTCGACCCCGCGCGCCGCCCTGGCGGAACAACGAGCCTTCCTCGCAGCTGAGCTTGACGAGCACGCCGAACACGCCGAACACGCCGTCGCAGCATCCGTCGCCGCTCACTCAGGAGTCAACTCATGACGCTCCCCGACACCGCACCGACGCCCCTGCGCGCACCGGTCACTCTCACCATGGCAGCGGCGTTGAACGCCGCGATCCAGGACGCGATGCGCGACGATCCGACGGTCGTCCTGTTCGGTGAGGATGTCGGCCCGCTCGGCGGCGTCTTCCGTGTGACCGACGGGCTGTACGCCGAATTCGGGGAGAGCCGCGTGAGCGACTCGCCGCTGGCCGAATCGGGGATTGTGGGCACCGCGATCGGCATGGCCATGTACGGCCTGCGCCCGGTGGTCGAGATGCAGTTCGACGCGTTCAGCTACCCGGCGTTCGAGCAGATCGTTTCGCACGTGGCCAAGATGCGCAACCGCACCCGTGGGCGCATCCAGCTGCCCCTTGTGATCCGGATCCCCTACGCCGGCGACATCGGGGGTGTGGAACACCACTCCGATTCCTCCGAGGCCTACTGGACGGCCACGCCCGGCCTCACGGTGGTCTCGCCATCGAATCCGGCGGATGCCTATTCAATGCTCCGCGAGGCCATTGCTTGTGACGACCCGGTCATTTTCCTCGAACCCAAGAGCCGGTACTGGGCCAAAGCCGAGCTCAGCCTGCCTGTGCGCACCGCGCCGATGACCACTGCGGTCGTGCTGCGGGAGGGCACCGATGTCACGCTGATCGCCTACGGTCCGACCGTGAAAACGGCCCTCGCGACGGCCGAGCTGGCCGTCGCCGAGGGGCTCTCGATCGAGGTGATCGACCTGCGCAGCCTCTCCCCGTTCGACGACGAGACGGTGGGCGCCTCCCTGCGGAAGACCTCCCGCGCCGCTGTGCTGCACGAGGCGGCGCAGTTCGGCGGCTACGGGGCCGAGGTCGCCGCCCGGCTGACCGAGCGCAACTTCTACCACCTGGCAGCGCCGATCCTGCGGATCACGGGTTTCGATATCCCCTATCCCTCCCCCAAGCTCGAGCAATACTTTCTGCCCACTCCCGACCGCATCCTGACCGCCCTCGGAACCTGGGAGTGGAACTGATGGATCAGAATTTCATCCTGCCCGACCTCGGCGAAGGACTCACCGAAGCCGAAATCGTCTCCTGGCTGGTCGCCGTGGGCGACACCATCACCATCGACCAGCCCGTGGTGGAGGTCGAATCGGCCAAGTCCATCGTGGAGTTGCCGTCGCCGTTCGGCGGTGTGGTCGAGGCCCTGAACGGGGTCGCCGGCCAGATCATTCACGCCGGGCAGGTGCTGCTGACAGTGACGGATGCCGCCGAGGCCGACGCCGCACGGCCGACCGCTCGGACTGCTGTTAAGCCCGCAGCGATGGCAGCCGGGGTTCCGGTCGCGGAGGTCGACGGGTCGGCATCCGGTGCTGTGCTCATCGGCTACGGCACGAGGGAGAACACGGGTCCCGTGCGGCGCCCTGCCACTGCGCGCTTCGGCGTGCGACCCGGCTCAGCGGCTCCGGTCGTCGCGGCAATCGTCGAACCGGTCTCCGAGGTGACTCCGGCCACCCCGGTAACGGCTCCGGCCTCTCCGTCTTACCCGGCCGGCCGCTCCCCGGTGGTCTCACCGCTGGTGCGGCGTCTGGCCCGCGAAAACGGCCTCGACGCGACCCTGCTAATCGGCAGTGGGAGCAACGCGCTGGTGCTGCGCCGGGACGTGGAATCGGCAATCCGGGAACGGGCCGCAGCGGTTGAGTCCACACCGGTGGTCGAGCCCGCGGCACTGGCCCAACCTGCACCCGTGGCGGAGCCGGTCGGAACCCGGGCCGCGCCCACCGACGACATCCGGATCCCGATCACCGGCCTACGCAGGGTGGTGTCGGAGCGGATGACCACCTCGCGCCGGGAAATCCCCGAGGCAACCGTCTGGCTCGATGTGGACGCCACCGAGCTCTTCGCCGCGCGGGACCGTCTCTTCGACGCCACAGGCGAACGCTTCAGCGTGACCGCGCTGATCGCCCGGTTCACGGTCGCCGGACTGCGCCGGTTTCCGCTGTTGAACTCCTCAGTCGACACGGCCAGCCAGGAGATCCTCCAACGCGGTGCCATCAACCTCGGGCTTGCCGCTCAGACCCCGCGGGGGCTGATGGTGCCGGTCGTTCACGACGCCCACTCACTGACCACCCGCGAACTCCGGGATGCGATCGCCGGTATCGTGACCCAGGCAACGGATGGCTCGTTTCCCCCATCTCGACTCAGCGGCGGCACCTTCACCCTGAACAACTTCGGTGCTCTGGGTGTCGACGGGTCAGCCGCGATCATCAACCACCCCGAGGCCGCCATTCTGGGCATCGGACGGATGATCGAGCGCCCCTGGGTGGTCGATCACACCCTCGCGGTGCGCACTGTGGTCGAGCTGTCGCTGGTCTTCGACCACCGGGTCTGTGACGGAGGCACCGCCGCCGGTTTCCTCACCTACGTCGCACGCTGCATCGAGAACCCTGTGAGCATGCTCGCCGACCTCTGACCGAGCCGCAAACGGCCTCGACCCTGCTGTGGTGCCGCCTGGGGTCGAGGCGTGCGCCAGGTCGTCTACGACACGCCAGGACATCTCGTGGCAGGGGTTTCCTGCCGCTGGGGTTTGTTGCGGTCGACGCCCTCAAGTGCGAATCCTCACCGGGCGGGCTATCCGGGCGGACTATCTGGGCGGGCTATCCGGGCGCTCCGCCCGGCTGCGTTTGCTTCGGGCCCCGAATTCCGGGCCCGAGTGCGCTTAAGGTCCGGCTTGCGGGCAGCCTGGCGGGCCGTGCCGTTCGCAGGCGAGCGCGCTCGACTGCGCGCAGTTCGGCGCGACACGACAATCGAGCAAGTCTCTCGATATAACTCCGAGGCTGTGATCTGTATCGGAGTGCCATTCGGACACAGCAGACCCAGTGGATCGTCTCGCACGGCAATACGATCCGGCTCGATGGCAGAGCCCGCACAGTCAGCGCTGACAACACCTGAAGTCAGCGCGGCAAGCATGACAAGGTATGCCAGCGCTGCGACTAATCGACTGTTAGAACCAACCCGGTGGCCCTCCAGTGAATACCGAATCTGCCGGCGCGACGCGAGGACGGACTGGTGGAGCTAGGAGCGTGATTCTTACGCGAGCAGAAGGTCACGCAGGCCCAGACCGTTCATGGTGCGTTGGTTCGACCGGCGCCAGCACTTAACCCGACGGCGATAGAACTGTAGCCGTTGCGCATTCGAAACCGAACCAGCTTGTGCACTGGAACACGCGTGGAGCCGATAACGCGGTCAATCTCATTTCGACGGGACTTTCTCGGCGGAACACACTTCGTAGAAATGGACTTCCATGATCGTCAAAAATTCCGCTTTGGTTCTCGTTACCCTCGTCGGCCTCGCTACCGTCACCGGCGCGGCCGCACCATCACAGGCCGACATCGTGCCCGGCGAACCGCAGGATGCCGCCCACGCGCACAATGACTATGAGCATGAGCGTCCGTTATTTGATGCCCTCGAGCACGGATTCACCAGTGTGGAAGCCGATGTTTGGCTCGTAGATGGCGAGCTTCTCGTCGCTCACGATCTCGAGGATGTCCAGGCGGGGGTTACTCTCGAAAGCCTCTACCTGGATCCGCTCGACCGCCTCGTGGACGGCCGTGCTGGCAGTGTCTACTCTGGCTGGGATGGCAGCTTCCAACTTCTGATCGACATAAAGAGTGACGGCGAGAGTACCTACGCTGCGATCGAGGAAGACCTGGCTGAGCATCGCTCGATCATGACCAAGTACACGAACGGCAAAATCAAATCCGGACCGGTTGTCGCCGTGGTCAGCGGCAACCGCCCTCTAAAATCCATGCAAAATCTTGACTCACGATTGGCTTTCTATGACGGCCGCTCCGGCGACTTGACATCTGGAATACCAGCCGATCTCATGCCGCTGGTCAGTGAGAATTGGAACAAGCTATTCGTGTGGCAGGGCGTCGGTCCGATGCCGGAAAGCGAAAAGGTCAAGCTGCGCGAATACGTGCAGTCGGCGCACTCTCAGGGCTACCGCGTCCGTTTCTGGGGGACCCTCGATGTTCCGAGCGAAGCCCGCGAAGCGATCTGGACTGAGCTGCACGAGGCCGGCGTTGACCACATAAATACCGATGACCTCGCCGCGCTGGAGAAGTTCCTGGGGAGCCGGAGCTAGCGGAAATCGCCATCCACTCGCCTGGACCTGAAAGAAGTACTGTGAACACAGTAGAAATCGATCGGTGTCCCCAGTTCGCGAACGAATTCCGCGGTTAACGGCACTGGCCTCCACGGCAAAATCTCTCAACGGGCTGCTGGGAGATTCATGCGGAGACCGTTTCCAAAGGCCCTTTCCCCGAGACGTCGAAACGGTCCTTGTTGCCCGAAGTTGGGCAAGGCCTGTAGCTTTCGGAAATGACGACCGACCGTGTAAGGCCGACAGGGAACCACCGCCTACCCTCCTGGGCCGCGGGGTCGATGGGCGCCTACCTAGTGTCAGTCGCCGGGCTCATTGCGGCAGTGTCCGTGATGCGCGCCTTCGAACTGGGCGGCGGGACGGCCGCACCCGAAGCGATGGTTCTGCTCATCGTGGTACTGACGTTGCCGTTATCTACTGCGTACTATGTCGTCGGTTCACTGGGTTCATCGCAAGTGTCGGGGCCAGAAGATTTCGCCGTCGGAGCATTGACCATGAGCGCGGCGTTGTACTACTTGGGATTCTTTCTCTTGGCTGCCATTAACGCTGCCGTCTTCAGATGGATAGTTTTTAGCACTCGACGACGGCGGGCGAAAGCTCAGTCTGATCCCTAACGGTCAACCGACGCGCTAGGGCCCGCGGAGCCAGCGCGAAGCAGTGGCCTGGCGAGGACAAGCCCGCAAACCAGGCCAGCGAGGGCAACAGGGAAAGCCACCAAAGCGCTGAGGTGTGGGAACAGAGAACCTCCGAAAAACAAGGTGAGGCCGCCGACAAGGACAGCCGGGGCTGCGACGAGGGCGCAGGACCAGATGGGAGCGTGCATCGACCGAGCCCAGACCGCGGCAGCGAAGAGGGCGACCGAACCAACAAGAATGAGATTCTTCCCCACACGATCGCGTTCGAGAGCCCCACCGGTTGGCTCAAAAAAGAACGTTCTATCGAGACCTGTCCCCAACAGGACCAGCCCGACGAGGATGAGCGCGGACCATGCGACCAGGGCGGCAACCCAGAGTGAGAGGCGGACCCAGCTGGCTGTCATCGCTGCACTCATCTCTATTGCAGTCATGTGCGGAACCTGAAATCCGCCTTTTCGAAAGCCGCCGGTCGTCGAGTGTCACCTCGTCAGGTTCCCGCCCAACTGGACGCGTCAACCGCGGCCCCAAGGCCCGACCCTACTGTTCAGAATCGCTATCCGCACCGCCCAATTCGGGGAAGAAGCCTCGGCGTTGCCCGACGCTTTGATCTGACGATCCCGTGCAGAAGTTTCGCCCATGGGACGAATCTGACACCGGGCACCTGCTTCGCGCCTTCGGTGCCAACGATGACCTCGCAACCCAGGTCGGCGACACCGACCTGTCAACGCTCGAGCGCTGCCAGGAATTCATCGCACTTCAGCTCGCCCCGTCCAGCCCGTCCGTGCGCAACTTCGCAATCAGCGTCGACGGCAAGGCTGTCGGCAATGTGGGCATCGAAAACATGGAGCATCGACACGCCACCGGTAGGGTCTACTACTGGGTGTCCGCCGAGGCCCAAGGCCAAGGCCTTGCCTCATGCTCTCTCGCCTCGGCTACCCGCTGGGCATTTGAAAGGCGCGACTTGCTCCGGCTCGAGCTCGGCCACAGGGTCAACAACCCGGCGTCCTGCATCGTCGCACTGAAAGTGGGATTCAATATCGCAATCTCCCAGCGGGCTGCTGGCAGGTTGATGCGGAGACCGTTCTGCTATCGGTGTCTCTTTGCTCGGGCGGCGAACTCGTCAAGGACCTGAACGACGTCCTTGGCTAGCCAAATTCGATTTCGTCGTCCGTCTGTGATTTGGATCAAAATGTTGGCGTCAACAAGGCGGTCGATAGCGACCTGGGCATTGACGCTCGAAATACCGAGCTGAGCTGCGGCTGCGGCTGCGCCGATCACGGGTTGCCGAAGCAGAATACCCACGAGCCGGTGTACCGCTGAATCTCGTCTCGCGCTGATGCGCCCGCGCCACTCCACCTGCACGCTTTCCAGGTCAGCCACGAGGATTCGACCATTGTGCACCGCCGCGAACGACGCCTCCGCGATGGAACGGATGATCGGGGCGACATCCCCGGACCGGTATGCGCTCAGGGCATCGAAATATCGACCGGTGTCGTGAAGCAGCCCCGCGGAGACCGGAACAGTAACGTTTCGAGTGAGCCCTCCAGAACGCAGCATCGCTTGGATGAGTGCGCGACCGACCCTTCCATTTCCGTCGGGGAACGGGTGGATTGTTTCAAATTGCGCATGAGCGATCGCGGTCTGGGCAAGCACGGGAAGATCAGCTCGATTGGCGAAGGCAACAAGGTCCTCCATGAGCGCGGGGACGCGGTCCTGATGGGGCGGGACAAGCTGTGCGGTGTGCGGCCCAAAACTCCCGCCACCGATCCAGACCTGCTGGTCACGCCAGTGACCGACGATGTCAGGATTGCTTTGCTCTAGGAGGGCGCGATGCATCTCCAGGATGGCGTTGCCGTCGATCGACTCAGACAAGGCAAGTGCCGCTTGCATCGCTCGGACGTTGCCGACGATGAGCTGCGCATTCTTCGAGGCGTGCTCACCGAGCTCCGCCAAGGCGATCTGCCGAGCGCCGCTCGTGAGGTTCTCAATTTCGGAGCTGGAGGCACTCTCGGCTCGAAGGAGAATGGACGCAAATGGTGCAGCGATTTGCCCCACTTCTGCATCGAAGCGGGCAAGCTCGCTGGCGGCCTCTTCAGTCAGCGCATGCAACTCGCTGTCGAACGGTATGTCGAGATCAGAGATCAACGCGGGCACCGACGCCAAGTATGGACCTGACGCCAGACGCTTCTGGGCTCGTGAGCCATACTCATCCTGGACGCTTCGCCACGGCCGTTCTTCACAGCCGATCAACGGCCAGACCGACTCCTTCTCAAACATGGACATGTGTTGAGTATACCAATGCTTATTAGCATATCCATAGTTACGGATTCACTCTATCCTGACTGATTCCACTCGACTGCTCCGAAACCCTGCGAAACGCACTTTCCAAAGCCAAAGAAAAGTCAGTGAAGTGCAGCGCTAGCTGGCGGTGAATTCGCATCGCTCAATGGCGTGAATGAACGGGTGAGCACATAGGGGTTCTCGATCCGATCAACAGATCATTCTGACTGGCGTGTAATTCGTGACCTGCGCTCGGAGATGATTCGCGAGACGCCGACCGGTTGATTCTCCCTGTGCACGAGGGCGCGCGCGCGCGACGGGCGAACTGAAAACTCATCAGGGGAAGTGCGCTCACCTCGTTCCATCGTCACCTCAGCGCTCGAGGCAGTGGACGTGTTCGTCCGTTCGGAGGGGCCCGCCCCAAGCGCCTATGCCGAATTTCGGGACGACGTCGCGAGGTTCATCAGCAACCTGCTCGATGGACGCCCAACCGGCGGCATCAAGTAGGTCCCGCCGGGAAGGTATGCCACCGGCGGCTGCCGCACTGCAACCCGCCCGCATGAGGTTCCGTTAGAGCAAATGACGCGCGGGAGCCTGACGCTTCTTTGCCCTCCGGACCTGGTGGAGGATCGGCTCGGTGTATCCGTTAGGTGAGGATGCACCGTCGATGATGAGTTGGCGGGCGGCCAGAAACGCGAGCCCAGGCCCGGTTCTGCCGATCAGCGCTTCATAGGTCGGGTCATCGGAATTCTGTGCATCGACGACCGCCGCCAGTCGCCCGAGGCTGGCGTCGACATCCGTCTTGCTGATGACGCCGTGGGTGAGCCAGTTCGCGAGGAGTTGACTAGAAATGCGCAGCGTCGCACGGTCCTCCATGAGCCCCACGCCGTGAATGTCCGGAACCTTGGAACACCCGACCCCTTGATCGACCCATCGAACGACGTAGCCGAGGATCGACTGAACGTTGTTGTTCAGCTCGGTCAGGCGCTCCTCATCGCTGAGGTCTCGCTCGGAGAGAGGGAGGACGAGAATCGGGTCCAGGGCCTGGCGTGTCCGCCCGGCCAGTTCGTGTTGACGGGCGGCCACGTCGACCTCGTGATAGTGGATCGCATGCAGCGTCGCCGCTGTGGGAGACGGGACCCAGGCTGTGGTTGCACCGGAACGGGGGTGCGCAATCTTCTGCTCGAGCATGTCGTGCAGGAGATCGGGCATGGCCCACATGCCCTTGCCGATCTGGGCACGGCCGGGAAAGCCCGCCGCGAGACCGGCGTCGACATTCGCGTTCTCGTAGGCAGCCATGAAGGGCATGGAACGTATCAAGCCCTTGGTGGCCACTGGCCCGGCGTGCATGGAGGTGTGGATCTCGTCGCCCGTGCGATCGAGGAATCCCGTGTTGATGAAGACGATTCGCTCGGCGGCAACGGCGATACAGGCCCGCAAGTTGAGCGTCGTTCGCCGTTCTTCGTCCATGATCCCGATCTTCACGGTGAGTGGGGGCAGGCCGAGGAGCTGCTCCACCCGGGCGAACAGGTCGACGGTGAACGCGACCTCGTGGGGGCCGTGCATTTTCGGCTTGACGATGTACACCGAGCCGGTGCGTGAGTTGCCGCCGCGGGCCTCGCCGACGAGGTCGGGGAACGAACCGAGAACGGTCAGCACCGCGTCGAGGATTCCTTCGAACACCTCGGCGCCGGACGCATCCCGCACGGTGTCGGTCTGCATCAGGTGCCCGACGTTGCGCACCAGCAGCAGGCTTCGGCCGTGCAGCGTCAACTCGCCGCCGGTAGGAACGGTGTAGACGCGGTCGCCGTTCATGGTGCGCGTGAAGACGCCGGCGCCCTTCCTGACGGTCTCATTCAGTCTGCCGCGCATGAGTTCGCGCCAGTTGCGGTAGCCGAGTACCTTGTCGTCGGCGTCGACTGCGGCAACCGAGTCTTCGAGGTCCATGATCGTGGTGACAGCGGACTCGAGCACGATGTCCTGGATGCCCGCGCTGTCCGTGGCCCCGATAGGTGCGCTGCGATCAATGGTCACGTCGAAGTGCAGTCCGTGATGTCGGAAGAGCACGGACGACGGTTCCAAAGCCTCTCCCCTGTAGCCGACCAGCGCCGAGGGCGACGCCAGGACAGCGGATGATCCGTCTTTCAAAGCCACGATCAGCGCACCGTTCTCGACTCGGTAAGCGACGGCATCAGCGTGCGAGCCCCGTTCGAGTGGGATGGCCTGGTCAAGCAGAGCCCGTCCGCGCGCGATCACCCGTTCGCCGCGGACGGCGTTGTAGGAATCCGCCCGGGACGCACCGCCGTCATCGGATATCGCGTCAGTGCCGTACAGCGCGTCGTAAAGCGAACCCCAGCGGGCGTTCGCCGCGTTGACAGCGAACCGCGCGTTGAGCAGCGGAACGACAAGCTGGGGTCCCGCCTGCGACGCGATCTCCACATCGACGTTCGAGGTGGTGATGGTGAAGTCCCCGGGTTCGGGCGCGAGGTACCCGATCCTGGTGAGGAAAGCACGGTACTCACCGGGGTCAGGCTGGCCGGGGTTAGCCCGGTGGAAGGCATCGATCTGGGCCTGCAGGTCATCCCTGATGCCGAGCAACTCAGTGTTCCGGGGAGTGAGGTCGCTGATCAGCGTGCTCAGCCCAAGCCAAAAGGCGTCCGCGGTGATGCCGGTTCCCTGCAGCGCCTCGTTCTCGACGAACGCGGCGAATGAAGAGGCGACATCGAGATCTGCTCGTTCGACGCGGGCGGAGAGGCCAGCAGTAGGCGCTGGGACGGATGCTGTGGTGGGTGTGTTCATCGTTGAACTCCTTGGGCTAGTGCGGGTACGCCCGCTCGGCCGACTGTGTCTGGCCAGTCTCGCACCCCGGCGCCGCCGCTCCTTGACACACTCACGTCGGGCAGGTCTCGTGCAATAGGGTTCAATTATCCGGCAGACGCTTCACCCTCAGTTCGCCGCCTGGTCACAAACGCTGAATTGGGAACCTGATGCCTGAAGTTCGCGCACGCCCCAGTCGATCCGAGCGATTGGATGCGCTGCCGTTCACCCGGGAGCACCGCCGTGTGCTTGTGGGTTCCGGCCTGGGCTGGGCTCTTGATGCGATGGACGTTGGACTCATTTCTTTCGTTCTGGCACAATTGGCGGTGCAATGGCAAGTCTCCGACGTGGAGCTGTCCTGGATCGCATCCGCCGGGTTCGTCGGTATGGCCATTGGTGCAGTTCTCGGTGGTTTGCTGGCCGACCGTATCGGCCGACGCCAGGTTTTCGCTCTCACCCTTCTCGTTTACGGTCTCGCGACGGGAGCGTCGGCACTGTCCGAGACTGTGGCCGTACTCATTGCATGGCGATTTATCGTGGGGCTCGGTCTTGGCGGTGAGCTCCCGGTCGCTTCGACGCTCGTGAGCGAGTTCGCGCCTCCACGAATTCGCGGCCGCATCATCGTCATCCTCGAATCCTTCTGGGCCATTGGCTGGACCGTTTCCGCGGTCATCGGGTACCTGGTCGTACCGTCATCGGCCGACGGCTGGCGCTGGGCACTGGCTGTCGGAGCGGTTCCGGCCGTGTACGCGGTGGTCGTGCGCCTTCGGCTGCCGGAATCGGTTCGCTTCCTCGAGTCGCGTGGCCGCCTCTCTGAGGCGGAGTCGACCGTCCGACGTTTCGAAAAGTCCGCCGGAATCACCGCCGGACCCTATGATTCTGCGCGCCCCGCAAAGACAGGTGAGGGGCCGAACAAAACCGGTTCCCGGACACGCGTCACCGCGCTGTGGTCGCGCGGCCTGCGTCGCCGAACCGGTGCGCTGTGGCTGGTCTGGTTCTGCGTGAACTTCTCCTACTATGGCGCCTTCATCTGGCTTCCGACCATCCTGGTCGCGTCGGGATACTCGCTCGTTCGCTCCTTCGCGTACACGCTGATCATCACCGTGGCCCAACTGCCGGGTTATGCCGCTTCGGCGTACCTCATCGAGCGTTGGGGACGGCGCAGGACACTGGCCGTATTCCTTGCCGGCTCGGCACTTGCGGCGGCGTTATTCGCGGTAGCCGGCGATGCCACCCAGGTGATCGGTGCCGGCATGCTGCTTTCCTTTTTTAACCTGGGTGCGTGGGGAGCGCTCTACGCAGTGACCCCGGAGCTGTACCCGACCCGCATCCGTGCCACCGGGGCCGGCTGGGCAGCCGGCGTTGGACGGATCGCCGCGATCCTGGCTCCGCTGGCCGTGCCGATGCTGCGCGAGATGGGCGGGACCGCAATTCTTTTCACGGTCTTCGCAATGTTCTTCGTGGTCGCTGCACTCGGCGCTCTTGGACTCCCCGAGAAACGGGGCGAGGCTCTGGAGGACTGAAACGGCAGGAACGGTTGCGCGAGACACTGGGGTATGCCCGATCTGACTTTGCACGACGGCGGCGGTCGGTTTCCGTCTCCTCCTCGGCGTTAAAGGGGTAGGGGTTGCCGAAGAACGCGTCGAACCCGTGCACGGTGGGCAGGAACTCGTTCGGTGAAGGCGATGCCCTCGTTGGCAACCCGAAATATGGATGAGATTCGGTGGCCCCGAAGCATTGGAATTGCACCACGATTGGCTCCGGCCGCGGCCGCAGGACCACCAGGTGCTGGTGAAAGTAACAGCGGCTGCCGTCAACAACACAGACATTTGGACGCGCCAGGGAGCATGTGGGTTGCCGGAAAATCCCACGGCGCAGGCCGGCTGACTGGGTTCGTTTGATTTTCCGCGCATTCAGGGTGGGGATATCACCGGCATTATCGTCGAGGTGGGTCATGGTGTGACCGAAGAACTGTTGAGTCGCCGGGTGCTCGTGGTCCCGGCTATCTACGGATGCGAAAGCGAAAATGCGTCTCCGGTGGGGTACCTGGGTAGCGAGGCCGATGGCGGGTTCGCGCAGTACGTCTCCGTGGATGCCATCCATGCTCATGACGTACAGGATTCCCCGCTATCGGATGTGCAGCTGGCGTGCCTGCCTGTGGGCATTCGGCACCGCGATCGGAATGCTCGAACGTGCCAACGTGCGAGGCGGCGAAACCGTGCTCGTGACGGGAGCATTCGGCGGGGTTGGACGTGGTTGCTGACATCGCCGGTGGACCGGGGGTCTCCACCATGATGCCGATGATTCGGGACAACGGGCGCTGGGTGATCGCGGGTGCTGTGGCGGCGCCGGTGATCGACTTCGACCTCCGCCGCCTCTATCTTCACAATGTGCAGCTGATCGGATCCTCGATGCACACCCGGGTTCATTTTCGTCGGCTCGTCGAGCTTGCACGCGGCGGGCAGGTCAGTCCTCAGGTCAGCAGCACGTTTGCCCTGACCGAGATCGCCGAAGCCCAAACGGAGTTCTCCGAGCGACGACACATCGGCAAGATCGTCATCCTCTCCCACTGAGACCAACTGTTGGTACCCGAGGGAAAACTCTGATTGATGTACCAATAGTGCACTATCGTGCACTTATGGAGAAAAGTGCTGCGGAACTTGCGACCGCCATCGGTGTACGCGTCAAACACGAACGCCAACAACGTCGGTGGACTCTTGACCAGCTGGCGGAAGGCACCGGGGTGAGTCGCCGAATGCTGGTCAACATCGAGCAGGGTGCCGCGAACCCGAGCGTAGGGACACTGCTCCGGATCAGTGGCGCCCTCGGCGTGGGCCTCCCCGATCTGGTCGAACCGCCCCGATCGAAGCGGATGAAAGTTACCCGAAGGGGCGAGGGCACGGTGCTGTGGACCGGCGCGCACGGCGGGCGCGGAGTGCTCGTCGCGGGGACTGTACCGCCGAACGTCGTCGAACTGTGGGACTGGACCCTCGAAGCAGGCGATCGACATGTGAGTGAACCGCATACGGCCGGTACGAGAAAACTCGTGCAGGTACACCTGGGAACGATCTCGATTTCGGCGGGAGAAGAGACGATCACGCTCAACGATCGCGACGCGCTCTCCTTCCCCGGCGACGTAGCCCATTCCTGCGTCAACGCCGGCCCGCACGCAGCACGATTCTCACTGACAGTGTTTGACCCGGGCGTCGGCTCGGCTACCCGAACGGAACGCGTTGATGCCTGAGCAGACGGCCTTGAACACGTTCCTCGACGCCGCCCGAGTCGACGATGACGTCTTTGCGTTACGGCCCGATTACCGGGCGGTGTTGGTCGCTGTCGATGGACTCGAGCCCGGCCCGAGTGATGAGGCAAGCGAGGCGCTGCTCCTCGCGGCGGAAGAGGCAGCCCGCTCCACTCTCCAGCAACAGGCTGTCGAGGAGGTTCCGCACATTGCCGCGTGGCGCCAGGCGTACCGGGCGTTCGGTGCGAAGCCGCAGCGCACCCGCAACAGTCTGGAGGCGCTTATGCGCCGCGCGGCATCCGGGCTGCCCCGTGTGAATCGACTCACGGACCTGTACAACGCAATCTCGATTCTGTACGTGGTACCGCTCGGCGGGGAGGACCTGGCGCACTACGTCGGAGCACCACGCCTGATCCGCGCAACCGGGTCGGAACCTTTCGAGATCATGTCCGAGGGCGCATCCGTGACTGAGTATCCCGACGCCGGGGAGGTCGTGTGGACCGACGCGGGCGGTGTGACGTGTAGACGCTGGAACTGGCGTCAAGCACGTCGCACCCAGCTCACCGACACCACCACCAGCGCCCTGTTCATCCTCGACGCACTCGAACCGCTCGACGACGACGCACTATTGGCAGCAGCTCGGGAGCTCGAGCGGGAGCTCACTCGTCTCGGCTCGAACGTCCAGGTCGCGCAGCGCCGGCTCGGAGCAAACGCACTGTCCGGAAATGCCTGACATGAGCCAACGCAGCATCCCGATTCCCGCCTCGGCGCTTGGTGTCACGACCATGCTGTCTGTTCGGCTCGGCTCGGCACTCTCCGTCGACCTGATCACGACAGTCGGTGCTGCCGGAACGGCGGACTTGCTCTGAGGTACTGGCCTCACCCAACCCTGACGCGTAAGCGTTCGGCGATCAGGCACCGGAGGGATGGGTCCGGGTGAGCGATTTTCTCATCATGAGTCCTAATGCGGACCACGCGTCAACCTCACCGGTTTTTGGGTGCCCGGGCAAGTCCGTGAGTAGTCTCAACGCATGATTGTGCTGGGTGAGTTCGTCATCGGCTTGCTCGCCCTGATCGGCGTCACGGTGGTCGCGGTCGGCACCATTTCTGCCGACGATCGTCGGCGCATCCGCTCTGATGTTGATCTTCGCCGGGGATGGGCTACTCACGCGGCTCGACGATGGAATCCTGCTACTCGTCGGCGTCGTCTACACCGTGCTCATAGTGCCTGCCGCTCGCCGTGAGGCCGCTGTCGTTCGCACCGAGTCCGCCCGCGAGTCCGGCATCACGAAACGAGAGATATCTCCACTGCACAGCTGGGGCGCGACGTGCTCTGCTCGTCGTTCGGACCTGACAAGACGACGGGATGACCCGGTCTGTCACGCCCGACCAGCAAGCGTGTGGACAGGCCAGCGGCCGACTCGTGGGACGATGCCGTTGTGCGGATATTGATGAGGCTCAGGCGGACGTTCGACGTGTCTACCGCGGCGGCTTCGTCGGTCAATTGGTTTCAGGCACACTGTGGCTGATCGCGGCGGCCGTGGCGACTTGATTGTCGCCAGGCGCATCGATCGCAACGCTGTTCCTGGGTGGGATGCTGATTTTTCCCCTGACGACGCTCACGCTTCGAACCGCCGGCGGGCCAGCGGCATTGCCCAAGGGCCATCCGATGGCGGCGCTCGCGACGCAGTTCGCATTCACCGTCCCTTCGGGCATGCTCGTGGCCGTTGCCCTGGGACTGACCGAACCGAACCTGTTCTTCCCGGCAAGCATGATCATCGTCGGTGCGCATTATCTGCCGTTCGTTTTCCTTTACGGGATGCGTCTCTTCGCCGTGCTCGCCGGATACTGATCCTGGTCGGAACAGTGCTTCTCCTGTAACTACCGGTGGGCGCTCCGCTCGGCGGATGGTTCGCGGGTGCACTCCTGGTCGGTTTCGCGTATCTGCCGCGCGCGTCCTCAGAACGGCGTGGGCTCCCCTGACTGGGCATCCCGACCGGGTGGGGCGGGCGACGGTGTGGTCGACGCCGAGCGGATGACCGTGGCCGGCTCACTCACGAACGTGCGCCCGGTCGGCGACGTCCACTCAAGCGTGCCGTCACCGAGGTGCAACACCCGCCA
>NZ_SOGZ01000017.1:0-21193 GCF_004403145.1 Cryobacterium sp. TMT1-62
CCCAAGTCCACAGAGTCCGGTGGTTGATCCCGAGCGCTGCGGCGACTTTCACGATCGATTTGTCGCCCTCCGCGACGCGGGCCACCGCGGCAGCCCGAATTTGTCTATCCAATCCTGAATTCAGGAAAACTGTCCGGAAACACTGGGTCACCCCACCCGCCAGGACGGTATGTTGCGAAAAACTCCGCAGTTACGGGCAGAGAACAGGCACCCCCAGCCCGCGGGCACGGGCAGAGAACAGGCACCCCCCCAGCCCGTGGGGCCCGGGCAACCCCACCCCCGGGCAACCTCCTACGCGGTCAGGTTCAG
Source organism: Cryobacterium sp. TMT1-62 (assembly GCF_004403145.1). Taxonomy (NCBI): domain Bacteria; kingdom Bacillati; phylum Actinomycetota; class Actinomycetes; order Micrococcales; family Microbacteriaceae; genus Cryobacterium; species Cryobacterium sp. TMT1-62. The sequence continues at coordinate 310 of NZ_SOGZ01000017.1, forward strand.
CACGGCCGCGGTCGCGGCGAGCGACGCGGCGGCAACGGCCGGGTCGTCGGAGAGCTTCGTGCCGAGGCTCGGGATCATCTCGCGCAGTCTGGGTTCCCAGGCCGGGTACTCCTCGGGGAAGCAGCGCTTGATCAGGTCAACCATGATCGGGGCCGCGGTCGAGGCTCCCGGGGAGGCGCCGAGCAGCCCGGCGATGGTGCCGTCGGCCGAGGTGATGACCTCGGTGCCGAACTGCAGCACGCCGCCCTGCTCCGGATCCTTCTTCATGACCTGCACGCGCTGTCCGGCGGTGATGAGTTCCCAGTCGGCGAGCTTCGCGGTCGGGATGAACTCCTGCAGCGCCTTGAGCTTCGTCTTCTTTGAGGCGAACACCTCGCCGATCAGGTACTTCATCAGGCCGAAGTTGTGCGCCGCCACAGCCAGCATCGGCCCGATGTTGTGCACCCGGATCGAGAACGGCAGGTCGAGCCAGCTGCTCGACTTGAGGAACTTGGGAGTGAAGCCGGCGTATGGTCCGAACAGAAGCGAGGTCTCTCCATCGACGACGCGGGTATCGAGGTGCGGCACCGACATGGGCGGAGCACCCTTCGCCGCCTTGCCGTAGACCTTGGCGTGGTGCTGGGCGACGAGCTTCTGGTTCGTGGTGCGCAGGAACTGCCCGCTGATCGGGAACCCGCCGAAACCCTTGATCTCGGTGATGCCGCTCTGCTGCAGCAGCGCCAGGGCGCCGCCGCCTGCACCGACGAAGACGAACCGGGCGTTGACGACGCTCGGGTGGTTGCCGACCAGGCGGCGCAGGTTGAGCTTCCATGAGCCATCCGTGAGCTGTTTCACACCGGTGACCTGCTGGTTCGTGTGCACGCCCACGCCCTCGGCGGTGAGGTTGGCGAAAAGGTAGCGGGTGAGGGCGCCGAAGTCCACGTCGGTGCCGGACACGATGCGCGTCGCCGCGATCTTCTGGTTCTTTGGGCGCTTCTGGGTGAGGAGCGGGGTCCAGGTGCCGATCACGGCCGGATCCTCGCTGTACTCCATGCCCGCAAAGAGGGGCTCGCCCTGGAGTACTGCGAACCGCTTGCGCAGGTATTCGACGCTGCTCTCGCCGTGCACGAAAGTCATGTGCGGGGTGGAGTTGATGAAGTTGGTGGGCTCGGGCAGCACGCCCGTCTCGACCAGGTGTGCCCACAGCTGGCGGCTGATCTGGAACTGCTCGTTGATCGCCACGGCCTTCGCCGCGGTCACCGAGCCGTCCTTCGATTCGGGCATGTAGTTCAGCTCGCACAGAGCCGCATGGCCGGTGCCCGCGTTGTTCCACGGGTTGGAGCTTTCCTGAGCGACTTCCCCCAATCGCTCGTAAACCTCGATGCTCCAGTCGGGCTGCAACTGCTTGATCAAGGTACCGAGGGTGGCGCTCATGATGCCGCCACCAATAAGAACGACATCAATCTTCGCCATTGGATTCACTCTTCCACCATATCGGTGGCAACGGATGCCTCCCGCCGGGACGCAGACGCGTCAGGTCACGGTTGGCTCGGCAACGAGCTCAAAAGCGACCCAATCGCGGCTCAAAACCGGTCCAGTCGCGACCGATAAGCGACTCAGTTGCCACCAAAAGCGGCTCAGCCGCGACTTTTCAGGAGCTCGTAGTTGGCGATGAAGTCGTCGACGGACACGCTCGCGACCTCGCGCACGATCAGGTCGAGATCGAGGTCGGCCAGCGTCTTGAACCGCACGCAGCTGTTGCCCATGTTCAGCGTGCGTCCGGTGGCGTCCCATTGGGAGCGGAACGCGGCATCCTTCTCGGGAAAGCTGCAGAGGCCCATCAGGTAGAGCGAGTTGTAGTGCTTCTGCGCGGCCAGGCTCACGTAGACGAGCGGCTGTTTGTCGTCGGTGTTCGCCAACAGTTCCAGCGGAACCGCCCAGCCGAGCATGCCGCCGTAGACGCCGAGCCGATACCCCGCGGGCATGGCATCGCGCACGACGTCGAGCACCGGGTAGATCACCGCCCGACGCTCGGGTTCGAGGTCGAAAACGATCGTCTCCACCTCGAACGGAACCGGTTCTGTGCTCATGAAACAAGCGTAATGCCGAGCCTCGGCACGACCGCACGGGCGCCGTACAACTCCAGCCGCGACAGGGTCTTCTCAAAGCTCTCCGGCACGCCGTAGTGGAACCCCTGCGCGCTACGGATGCCCAGCGCACTCAGGTGGTTCGCCATCGCATCGTTCTCCACACCCTCGACGATCATCGAGTACTCGAGGTTGTCACCGAAACCCTGCAGGGCGGTGAGCACCTCCCGCTGGCGGATGTCGTCGAGGTCGTCGACCAGGCTGCGGTCGATTTTGAGGATGTCCATGGGCATCCGTACCAGGGCGTCGACCGACGAATCCTGGGAACCGTAGTCGTCGAGCGCGATCATCATGCCGAGGTCGCGCAGGCGGTCGGCCTGGGCACGGATCGCGGGGGTGACCTTGGTCATCGACCGCTCGTTGAGCTCGAGGCAGAGCGAGATGCCGGGGTAGCGGTCCGCGAGCTCCTCGATGTAGTTGCCCACACGCTCGGGCAGGATCTGCCCGGCCTCAACGTTGATGGTCATGCACACCACGCGCGGCTCGATCAGCCGGAAGTCCGCCGCGGCGGCCATGGCCTTCACGGCCACCTGGCGGGTCATCGCGTCGAGCCGGCCGAGGCCCTTCGCCTTCTCGACGATCGACGGCGGCGATAGCGGGCCGAGGTCCGGGTCGGTGTAGCGCACGAGGGCTTCGAACGCCCAGATCTGCCCGGTGACGAGGCTGACGATGGGCTGGAAGGCCAGCTCGAGCAGGTCCTCGTCGATGGCGTGGGCGATGATGTCGTTCATCTGCGAGGAGCGGTGGCTCGAGATGTTGAGGCTGCTCTCCTTCGACGGGCCGCCGCGCCGCCGTGACTTCTTGATCGCGAGCATCGACCGGTCGGCATCCTGGACCAGCTGGTTGACGTCGGTTTCGCGGTGCGCCGAGTAGGCCAGGCCCACGCTGATAATCGGGCTGTGGGTCGTCTGGCCGATGAGCATCGGCTCCCCGGAGACCACCAGGATGCGCTCGGCGATGGACTTCGCCTCGGCCAGCGACGCCAGGTGAGTGAGGATGATCACGAACTCGTCGCCGCCGACCCGGGCGACCACGTCATTCGGGCGCACCACGGCGCTCAGCCGACGCCCGAGCTCGCGCAGCACCTCGTCGCCGGTCTGGTGGCCGAACCGGTCGTTCAGGCGTTTGAACTCGTCGAGGTCGATGAACAGCACGGCCAGGGCTTCGGAGTAATCCCGGTGGTCGTTGATGTTCGCCAGGGCCTCTTGGAACGCGCCGTAGTTGGGCAGGCTCGTGAGCGGATCGGTGTTGGCGCGCAGGGTGAGCCCGGCGATGTTGCGGCGGGCCCGCACGACCATCTCGGCGGTCGTGGCCAGGGCTTGGAGAGCGCGGCGGTCGTTGCCGGTGAAGGCGCCGTCCATGGCGTCGCGCCGGGCCACGATGTACTGGTCCGGCCCGATGGCGCCGGCCAGCGGCAGCAGCATGCTGATCTCGCCGGGCTGCGCGGGCTCGCTGCGCACGATGACGGATTCGGCACCGATTGCATCCGCCACCACCCGGCGCAGCAGGTCGGTGACGGCCGCCGGGGAGCCGGGCTCGGGCTCTGGGGTGGCGTCGGCGGCACTCGCGGCGGGGTAGGTGTTGTCGGCGGCGCTCGTGATGGCGGTACCGCTCGTGGCGCCGATGCCTGTGGTGGCTGGGCTCGTTGGGGTGACCCGCCCGGAGGGCCCGGTGGCCGGGTCGGCGGCAAGCGCGCTCGTGGCGGCGACCATGCCGGCCAGCCGGTGGCGCATGACCGCCATCACCGTGGAGACCTTGACCACGGAGGCGACGATCATCAGGGCGAACAGCACGATGACGGCATCGAGCGTGTTGGTGACCTCCACCAGAAACGGCAGCCCGACGACACTCCAGTGCGCGGCCGTCACCGTGACCAAGACGGTTCCGACCAGCACCAGCAGAACCCGGAACGGCGACAGGGGTCGCCCGCCGCTGCGCCGACCGAGCGGGCCGGCGACGAAGCGCCTGCGCAGCACCTCGGTCGCGATGATGAAGAAGACATAGCCCACGGATGCCGCGGCCACGCCCACCAGAATCGGCAGTCCGCCCGCGCCGAACCAGGTGAACAGGCCGATGGCGGCGAGGGCGCCGGCACCCTGCAGGCCGGCGCTGTAGAGCGCGACCGATGCCCGCCCGGACTCGATCAGGATGGCCAGCAGAACGCCGAGCGCGATCAGCCCGGCCGAGACCGGCAGGGAGAGGGTGGGGGCCAGCGCCGGCAGCGCCAGAACGGGGAGGCTGATCATCGGGCTGCGGTGCGCCACGGCGCCCACGCGCACCCAGGTGAGCTCGAGGGCGGCCGCGCAGACCACACCGACCCCGGCGATCAGCCAGCTGTCTGAGGGTTCATCAAGGAGCAGCACGAACGACGTGGCGATGAGCGCGAGGCCGATGCCGGCGAACGCAAGGAAAGCCAGGCGTTTGACGCCCCTTGAGTTCCGATTCCCGCTCACGAAGTCTGACACTAGCGGAGTGAGCGCCCGGTTATACACCACCACGCTGAGGTCAGCGAACGAGCAGGTCCGCGGCGACGAGTTCCGCGATCTGCACGGCGTTGAGTGCCGCACCTTTACGAAGGTTGTCGCTGGTGATGAACAGGGCCAATCCACGCCCGTTCGGCACGCCGCGGTCCTGACGCACGCGGCCGACGAAGCTCGGGTCCTGGCCGGCCGCTTCGAGGGGTGTGGGGACATCCGTCACGACCACGCCGGGGGCGGTGGCGAGCAGTTCGAGGGCGCGGGCGACGGTCAACGGGTTGGCGAACTCGGCGTTGATCGAGAGGGCGTGGCCGGTGAAGACGGGCACGCGCACGCAGGTGCCGGAAACGAGCAGATCGGGCAGCTCGAGGATCTTGCGGCTCTCGTTGCGGAGTTTCTTCTCCTCGTCGGTCTCGAATTCGCCGTCGTCGACGATGGAACCGGCCAGCGGGATCACGTCGAACGCGATCGGGCGGGCGTAGACGATGGGTGCCGGCATGGGCACAGCGGACCCGTCGTGGACCAGCTGGAGCAGGTTGTCGCTCAGGGCGGCGGCCCGCACCTGGCTGGCGAGCTCGCGGGCGCCGGCCAGGCCGCTGCCGGAGACCGCCTGGTAGGTGCTGACGATGAGGCGTTCGAGGCCGGCCTCGTCGTGCAGCACCTTGAGCACGGGCATGGCCGCCATGGTGGTGCAGTTCGGGTTCGCGATGATGCCCTTGGTGGCGAGTTTGATGGCCTCGGGGTTGACCTCGCTGACGACCAGCGGCACGTCGGGGTCCATCCGCCACCCGGAGGAGTTGTCGATCACGGTGACGCCGGCCGCGGCGAAGCGGGGAGCCTGAATTTTCGAGAGTGTCGCGCCGGCGGAGAAGATGGCCACGTCGAGTCCGCTGGGGTCGGCGGTGGCGGCGTCTTCGACGACGATCTTCTCGCCCTTGAAGTGCAGCACGGAGCCGGCGGACCGGGACGACGCGAAGAAACGGATGCCTCCGACCGGGAAGTCCCGTTCCTCGAGCAGGCTGCGCACGACGGCTCCGACCTGGCCGGTGGCCCCGACGACGCCGATCTGGATTCCTGTGGTGCTGGTTGCTGCGGTGCTGGTTGCTGCGGTGCTGTTCACTGTGTTTCCTCCGCTGGATGCCATGGCTGCTGGTGCTGATGGTGCTGGTGGTCTCGCTCTCGTTCGTGCACTTGCTCGTGCACTTGCACTTGCACTTGCACTTGCATCTGCATCTGCATCTGCACTTGCATTTGTGGCTAACTCAGGAGATTCTCGCGATTTAGCCCGAATTCCAGCCGGATCGCGCCTGTGGCCTCTGGTTCTCCTGAGTTAGCCCCAGGGAAACCGGTTGAACGGGGTCGGGGTGGGGTGAGGCGGGGTGGGGTGAGTCGGGGTGAGGCGGGGTGGGACCGAGCCCGGCTGGCGTCCGGCCGAGCCCGGTTGGGCCGACGGATGCCGGCTAGCGGCCGGTGCCGCCGTGCACGACGGCGTCGTTGGTGGAGTCCAGGCCGAATGCGGTGTGCACGACCCGCAGCGCCTGGTTGATGGTGTCGGCGCGGGTGACCACGGAGATGCGGATCTCGCTGGTCGAGATCATTTCAATGTTGATCCCGGCCTCGAACAGCGCCTCGAACAGCTTCGCGGACACGCCCGTGTTGGTGCGCATGCCAGCGCCGACGAGCGCGAGCTTGCCGATCTGGTCGTCATACTGCAGACCGGCGAACCCGACGTTGGTCTGCTCGTTGCTCAGCGCGGTCAGCACCTGCTGGCCCTCCGATTTGGGCAGGGTGAAGGAAATGTCGGTCAGTCCCGTGGACGCAGCCGAGACGTTCTGCACGATCATGTCGACGTTCGCGTTGGTCTTCGCGACGATTTTGAAGATCTGCGCGGCTTTGCCCGGAATGTCGGGAACGCCGACGACCGTGACCTTGGCTTCGCTCAGGTCGGCGGCGACCCCGGCGATGATTGGCTCTTCCACTGTCTCTCCATTCGCGGATGCGTTATTGGGATGTGTGCGCTCGGTGGCCGACGAATTCGGGATTGCGACATGCGGGCTCGTGGTGTCGGGGTTGTAGACAATGGTTCCCACGTTGTTGTTGAACGAGGACCGCACATGCAGCGTCACACCGTGCCGACGCGCATATTCCACCGCCCGAATATAGAGGACCTTCGCACCAGCGGCGGCGAGCTCGAGCATTTCCTCGCTGGAGATGCGGTCGAGTTTGTGGGCCCGGGGAACGACGCGCGGGTCGGCGGTGAAGACGCCGTCGACATCCGTGTAGATCTCGCAGATATCGGCGCTGAGCGCGGCGGCCAGCGCGACGGCGGTCGTGTCAGAACCGCCGCGACCGAGCGTGGTGATGTCTTTGGTGTCGCGATTGAAGCCCTGGAAGCCGGCGACAATCGCCACGGCACCGTCGTCGAGGGCATCGCGGATGCGCCCGGGAGTCACGTCGACGATGCGGGCGGCGCCGTGTTGGGCATCCGTGATCATGCCGGCCTGACTGCCGGTGAAGGAGCGGGCGTCGTAGCCCATGCTCTTGATCGCCATGGCGAGCAGCGCCATCGAGATGCGCTCGCCCGCGGTGAGGAGCATGTCGAGCTCGCGCGGCGCGGGGATCGGGGTGACCTGGTGCGCAAGGTCGAGCAGCTCGTCGGTGGAGTCTCCCATCGCGGAGACGGCGACGACGACCTCGTTGCCCGCTTTGCGGGTGTCGACGATGCGTTTGGCCACGCGTTTGATGCTTTCGGCGTCGGCGACGGATGATCCGCCGAACTTCTGCACGATCAAGCTCACGTGGCACTCCAAGGGTTCGGGTACGCGGGCACAGGCAAGCTCCCATCATAAATGCTGTTGTATTCGGCAGCGGTCATGTGACGGTGTGCGGCACCCATTGACGCCCTGTCATTGACACTATGTCAATCGCGGTCGCAGGATCGGGGCAGAGGGTGGATCCCGCCCCGCCACGCGGTTTGACCCAGTTGCCGAGGAAGCTCCGATGCCCGACGAGTTCACGTCGAAAGCGCCGGTGCCGGTGCCGGTGCCGGTGCGCCAGAGCAAGCAGCCGGACGAGCGCCGGGACGACATTCTGCGCGCCGCCCGGGAACTGGTCGCCGAGCGCGGCGTGGCCCGCGTGAAGATCACCGACATCGCCGCCCGGGTCGGCGTCACCCGCGGCCTGATCTACCACTACTTCCCGCACAAGGACGCGATCATCGACCTCATCTGCGAGGACCACATCGCGGAGTTCGTGACCGACCTCAACCTCTGGGACGCCGCCCGTATCCCCGGCGACATCGACCGCGCGCTGGTCGAGTGCGTCGCACTGTTCCGTCACCACCTGCATCGCACCGACCTCTTCCGCGAGGAACTCGGCCGCACCGAGTACGCCGGGCTCTACAACGAGTTCGTCGACCGGGCCGTCAGGGCCGTCGTCGACCGGCTGCAGGTCACGACCGTCGAGGCCTACGCGCGGCGGCACGAGATCCGGATCGACAACGTCTCCGAGGTGTTCTCTGTGCTGGTGTTCGAGCTGATCGGGCTCGTACGTTCCACGCCCACCGTCTCGGACGATGTGCTCGTGGCGATTGTGCGCCAAACGCTCCACCTCGACCACAACGCGCCGGCCTAAGACTTTTCTCTAGCATCACTTTTTCACCCAGTACAAAGAAGTATTCGCATATGTTCCTATTCGATGCCATCCCGTGGTCGTCGACCCTGATGTGGGTCGCGGTCGTCGCGGGGCTGATGATCGCCAACGAGGTCGCACGGTCGAGCAAATGGACGTCGCTGGCGCTGTTTATCGCACTGCCGGTGGCGCTGACGATCTTCGTATGGCCCACCACCGTCGGCGCCGGGTCCAGCACGGGCACCTGGTTTCACTGGGTCAAGGTCTACTCGGCACTTGCCGGATGCCTGGACTTCATGGCCATCCGTTTCATTCCGCGTCTGGCCAAGAACCGGTACGCGCTGATGTTCCCCGCGTTCATTCTGGCTCTCAACATCTTCGAGGCCGTGATTCGCGACTTCCAGGTCTACGGGCTGGACGGGATGGTCGACGGAGTGTTCATGGTGGGCGGGCCGTGGAACATCATGAACGGTATCGCCGGGCTGCTGAACCTGCTCACGATCTGCGGCTGGGCCGGGATCATCATCAGCCGCGGCCCCAAGAAGGACATGATCTGGCCGGACATGCTGTGGTTCTGGATCATCGCCTAAGACCTCTGGAACTTCGCCTACGTCTACAACGCGGTCGGCGACCACTCGTTCTACGCCGGCGCGGCCCTGCTCGTGTTGTGCACGATCCCCGCCTTCTTCATCAAGCGCGGCGCCTGGCTGCAGCACCGCGCGCAGACCCTGGCGTTCTGGATGATGTTCACCATGGCCTTCACGACCTTCGTGTCGAGCTCGCAGTTCGCAGTTCGCAGTGAAGTCGTCGCACGACCCGGTCGCCCTGTTCTGGGTGAGCGCCGTGGCCCTCGCGGCCAACATCGCCGTTGTGGTCTTCCAGACCTACACGATCGTGAAGAGACGCCGCAACCCGCTCATCGACGAGCTGTTCACGCACCTGCCCGCGTACCGCACGGTGCTCGAAGCGAACAAGCCGCTGGTGCCGGCGGCGGCTGCTCCAGCCGCGCACCCGCGGGCGACCGCCAGCGCGAAATAGAACGCCGTAACTGCGGAGAATTTCGCGACACGCGGCATCCGTCACCCCGGCCCGTCTGTCGTCCGGGCGGGCGGGCGGGCGGTCCAGTCCGGCGAGGTCGGTGGCGGATGCTGTCCCCTGGCCACTCCTGACGGCAACTGTTGCCCGAGCGGACAACTGTTGCCGGCACACCGGGCACAGTTGTCCGCTCCGGCAACACTTGCGGCAGTGGGCAGGCGGCGCGGGGGGCTAGTTCGTGACGGTACGGCGGCCCTCGAAGGCCCGCCCGAGAGTGACCTCGTCGGCGTACTCGAGGTCGCCGCCGACCGGCAGCCCTGACGCGAGCCGGGAGACCTTGATCTCGAGGGTGGTCAGCAGGCGCGACAGGTAGGTCGCGGTCGCCTCCCCCTCGAGGTTCGGGTCGGTGGCGATGATGACCTCCTGCACCGTGTTGTCGGCAAGGCGCTGCATCAGCTGACGGATGCGCAGGTCGTCCGGTCCGACGCCGTCGATGGGGCTGATCGCCCCGCCGAGCACGTGGTAGAGCCCCTTGAATTCGCGGGTGCGCTCGATCGCGACGACGTCCTTGGCCTCTTCCACCACGCAGATCATCGCGGGATTGCGGCGCGGGTCGCGGCAGATCATGCAGGTCTTCTGCTCGGACACGTTGCCGCAGATGTCGCAGAACTTCACCTTGTCGCGCACCTCGAGCAGCACGTTGGCGAGCCGGGTCACGTCGAACTGCTCGGTCTGCAAGATGTGGAACGCGATCCTCTGCGCGGACTTGGGCCCGATTCCGGGCAGCGTGCCGAGCTCGTCGATCAGTTCCTGAACGATGCCTTCGTACATGGTTTAATCGCCTCTGGTTCGGGATGCCGGATCGTGCGGCTGTTCTTCGAGGAAGGTGGCGCCGAGGATTTCGCGCACCACCGACTCGCCGTAGCGCTGCTTCTCCGCAAAGGCGGGCCCACGACGGGCAACGGATGCTTCGCCGCCCGCCCGGTTCGGAGCCTGCACCTGGGTGCGCGCCGGGGTTCCGGGCTGGGCGCCGTTTGGGAAGCCGTTCTGAGACTCGGACTGGGACTGGACTCCCGACTGAGACTGAGACTGGGACTGGGACTGAGACTGGGACTGGGCTCCCGGCTGAGACTGGGCTCCCGATTGGTGCTGGGCTCCCGCTGCGGACAATCCCGCACGCGCGGCGGGCGCCTGGTAGCGGCCGGGCTGGCCGCCGTTCGGGTGCAGGTCCGGCGGGAATTCCTCGTCGTAGGGCGGGGGCTCGTCGTCGTAGGGCGGCCGCGGTTCAGGGTCTCGCCCGGACGCGGGAAGCGTCGTGGGCGCCGGCGCGCTCGGCGTGGAACGCGGGGCGGTCTGCGGGGCGGATGCGTGCGCGGGGGCATCGGGGGTCGCAGCGGAGGCCGCAGACGCAGGAGCAGCGGATTCAGCAGCCGGGGCTGACCCCGGGATGGCCACCGTGGCCCAGCCGGTGCCGGCATCCGAGGGACTCGGAATGGCAGCGGTCGCCCAGCCGGTCGCGGTCGCGGCGACCGCCGGGCTGGCAGTTGCGCGGCTGGTCACCGGCGACTCGGGCACTGTCGGGCTGGCCACTGCCGGGCTGGCCGCCGCCGGGCTGGCCGCCGTGGGGCTTGTCACCGTGGGGCTGGTCACCGTGGGGCCGGCAGCCGATGCCGCAGGCGCTTCTGGGGCGTCAACCTTGCCAACGCCGGCCGGGGCGGAACCGGCTGCAGCGTTCACGGCAGCAGCCGGATCGGGGTCGGCGGCAGCAGCCGGATCGGCGTCGGCGGGCGACGCCTCGTCGGTTGTTGCAGCAGCGGATTTGGGTGTCGTCCTGGAGCCGGTGTCGCCGCTTCCAGACCCGGCTGCGGCCGAGCCGCTGACGGTTGTGGCCCGCGCGACAGGGCTCGGCGCGGTGGAGTCCTGCACGCCGAAACCTGACCCCGGGGAGACCGGGGCGACCGGTGCCGGAGCGGGGGCGGATGCGTTGGGGGTGGCTGGGACATCCGTTCTCGGGGAGTCGACCCGGGCGGTGAGCTGGGGCGTGAAGCCGAGCACCTCGTTGACGGCGCGCTTGAGATAGTCGCCGACGCCCTGCCCGGGGGCCGCCGACTGCTTGAGTCCGGCGACGTCGTTCTGGCTCGGGAAGGAGAGCACCAACAGGTCCCCGCCACGCAGTTCCATGGCGCGGGCCGTGTAGAGCACGAGCCAGGCGCTGATCTTGGCGGCCTTGACTGCCTCGAGGATCTGCGGCCAAGAGTCCTTTACCTGCTGCAGGGTGACGGGTCCGACAGGGCGGGGCGGGGCCGCGACTTGGGTCGCGGGCGCAGCGGCAGCGGGCGCAGCGGCAGCAGGCGCGGCGGCATTAGGCGCGGCGGCAGAAGCAGCAGCAGCCGCACCGCCGGCGGCCGCGGGACCGCCGAAGGCATGCGTCGCCGAGACCGCAGCCCCGCGCAGGGGCGAGCCGACCGGGCTGGTGGCTGGGGCATCCGTCGCCGAGCTGTCGCCGGGATCAGAACCGGAACCAGACCCGGAACCAGAACCAGAACCGACCCCGATGCGGCGCTCGAGGCGTTCGACGCGGGCGAGCGCGCCGCGGGTGGAATCGTCGCTCGCGGGGATGAGCACGCGGGCAATCATGAGTTCGAGGTGCAGGCGGGGGCTGGTCGCGCCGGTCATCTCGGTGAGGGCGGCGTTGATCACGTCGGCGGTGCGGGAGAGCTCGGCGGGGCCGAACTTCGCGGCTTGCACGGCCATGCGGTCGAGTTCCTCCTGCGGCACGCCGCGCAGCACGGCGGCAGCGGCGGCGGCACTCGTGGCGCCCACGATGATGAGGTCGCGCAGGCGTTCGAGCAGGTCTTCGACGAAGCGGCGCGGGTCCTGGCCGGTCTGCACGACCCGGTCGACGGCGTCGAACGCGGCGGACGGGTCGCGGTCGGCGATCGCGTCGATGGACTCGTCGAGCAGCGACGCGTTCGTGTAGCCGAGCAGCGCCACGGCGCGGTCGTATTCGACGGAGTGCCCGTCGGATCCGGCCATCAGCTGATCGAGCAGCGACAGGGTGTCGCGCGGCGACCCGCCGCCGGCCCGCACCACGAGCGGCAGCACGCCCGGCGCGACGGTCATTTGCTCGGTGTCGCACATCTGCTGCACGTATTCGAGCATCGGCCCGGGCGGCACGAGCCGGAACGGGTAGTGATGCGTGCGCGAACGGATGGTGCCGATCACCTTTTCGGGCTCGGTTGTCGCAAAGATGAACTTGACGTGCTCGGGCGGCTCTTCGACGATCTTCAGCAGCGCGTTGAAGCCCTGCGGCGTGACCATGTGCGCCTCGTCCAGGATGAAGATCTTGTATCGGTCGCGGGCGGGAGCGAAGATCGCGCGCTCACGGATGTCCCGGGCATCGTCGACCCCGTTGTGGCTGGCCGCGTCGATCTCGACCACGTCGAGGGATCCGCCGCCTTCGCGGGACAGCTCCACACAGCTCGGGCAGACCCCGCATGGCGTGTCGGTGGGACCCTCGGCGCAGTTCAAGCAGCGCGCGAGAATACGGGCGGATGTCGTCTTGCCGCAACCTCGGGGCCCGCTGAACAGATAGGCATGATTCACCCGGTTCGTGCGCAGGGCCGTCATCAGCGGATCGGTCACCTGAGACTGACCGATCATTTCGGCAAAAGTCTCGGGCCGGTAGCGGCGATACAGGGCGGTAACCACGAGGTCAATCGTAGCCGGAGCCACTGACAGTGCGGTGTGGGGTGGGGCGTGTGTGGGTGGGTGCGGGGTGGGGTGTGTGGTGGGGCGGGTGGCGTCCGTTTGTCAGGCGCGGCGGCTCAGGCGCGGCGGGCGACGGCCTGGTCGAACGCGCCGGGGCGATTGCTCACGATTTGCTTGCCGAGGGGCGCGAGCGAGACCGGCACCATCTTGAAGTCGGCGATGCCGAGGGGGATTCCGATGATGGTGAGGCAGAGCGCGATTCCCGAGACGATGTGCGCCAGGGCCAGCCACCAGCCCGCGAGGATCACCCAGATCACGTTGCCGATGAACGAGAACGCTCCACTGGTGGGTTTGGCCACGACGGTGCGGCCGAACGGCCAGAGCGCGTAGGCGGCGATGCGGAACGACGCGATGCCCCACGGGATCGTAACGATCAGCACGCAGAGCAGAATGCCTGCGGCGAGGTAGCCCAGGAACAGCCAGAACCCGCTCAGCACGAGCCAGATCAAGTTCAGGAGTGTGCTCACGCGAAAATACTACCCGCGCAGGAGGCGGAGGTCGCGGGATCGGAATCGGGCGCGGCGAGCGCGGACATCCGTCGCCGGCCGCGTGTTGCCCTCCCGGCACCCGGCTCCCGGCTCGACTTTAAACTCGGAGAATTTCGCAACACGCCGCCCACGGCGCTGGGGTGACCCGTGTCGCCTAAAAACTTCGAAGTCACGTCCTACAGCACCCCGCACCTCGCACCCCGCATCCCGAGCGCCCCGGACCCCCACACGCCAATCGGCCGCCCCCGGAACCCGGGAACGGCCGATCAACGAAAGCATCAACAAAGGCATCAACGAGACACAGGAGCCGAAACCCCTACCAGCGAACCCCCTACACCGACGGATGCGTGCGCTTGATCGTCCCCAGCGTCTGCCGGGCGATCTCCAGCTCCTCGTTCGTCGGGATGACGAGCACGGTTACCCGGGAGTTGTCCGTGGAGATCACGCGCGGCGTGCGGGACTTGGCTTCGTTGCGCACGGGGTCGATTTCGATCCCCATGCCCTCGAGTCCGGCCAGGGCGCCCGCGCGCACGATCGGCGAGTTCTCACCGACGCCCGCGGTGAAGACGATGACGTCCACGGTTCCGAGTTGCGCGTAGTAGTTGCCGACATAGCCTTTGACGCGGTGGAAGTACACGTCGAGGGCAGCCTGGGCGACCGGGTCGCCCGCGACCGCGGCATCCTCCACGTCGCGCATATCGCCGTTGCCGGCCAGGGCCAGCATGCCGCCGCGGCGGTTGAGCAGGTCGTCGAGCTCGGCGGTGGTCATCCCGGCCCGGCGGCGCAGGTGGAAGATCACGGCCGGGTCGATGTCGCCCGAGCGGGTGCCCATCGCGAGCCCCTGCAGCGGGGTCATGCCCATGGAGGTGTCGATCGATTCGCCGCCGTCGACGGCACACACGGATGCCCCGTTTCCCAGGTGCAGCACGATCGTCTTGAGCTCGGCCAGGGGCCGGTCGAGGTAGGCCGCCGCGGCCTCCGAGACGAACTTGTGCGAGGTGCCGTGGAAGCCGTACTTGCGCACGCGGTACCGCGTCGCGATGTCCCTGTCGATCGCGTAGGTGTACGCGGCCGGCGGCAGCGTCTGGTGAAACGCGGTGTCGAACACGGCGACGTGAGGCACGTTCGGGAAGCTGGCGCGGGCGGCACGGATGCCCTGCACGTTGGCCGGGTTGTGCAGCGGAGCGATCTCGGAGAGGTCCTCGATGTTCAGCTCGACCAGGTGGGTGATCTCGGTCGGCTCGAAGAACCGGTTGCCGCCCTGCACCACGCGGTGGCCGACGGCGATCAGGTTCGTCTCGGACAGCTTCGGGCCGTGCTCGGCGAAAGCCTCGATCATCACGGCGAAGCCGGCGGTGTGGTCCATGATCGGCAAGTCGCGCTCGGTGCGGCCGCCCTTCGACGTTCCCGCGGTGTGCCGTGAGTGCCCGATCGGCTCGCCGATGCGCTCGACCAGGCCGCTGGCGAGCTCCGTTTCGGTGTCCATGTCGATCAGCTGGTACTTGAACGACGACGATCCGGAGTTGACGACCAGGATGGCGGTCATGCGGACACCGCCGCTGCGGCCGATGCGGGAGATGCCGCACCGGAAGCCGAAGCTGCCGGGGTGCCGGACTCGGACGCTGCGAGCGTCGCGGCCTGGATCGCGGTGATGGCTACGGTGTTGACGATGTCCTGCACTAGTGCTCCTCGAGAAAGGTCATTGATGGGTTTGCGCAGGCCCTGGAGGACGGGGCCGATGGCCACTGCTCCGGCGCTCCGCTGCACGGCCTTGTACGTGTTGTTGCCCGTATTCAGGTCGGGGAAGATGAAGACGGTGGCGCGGCCGGCGACAGCCGAACCGGGCATCTTCGTGGCGGCGACGGCGGCATCCGCCGCCGCATCGTACTGGATGGGACCCTCGATCAGAAGGTCGGGGCGACGCTCCCGCACGAGGGCGGTGGCGGCCCGCACCTTGTCCACGTCGGCACCCTGCCCGGACTCGCCGGTCGAGTAGCTCAGCATGGCGATGCGCGGCTCGATACCGAATTCGACGGCCGTCTCCGACGCCGAGATGGCGATGTCGGCGAGCTGCTCCGCGGTGGGGTCAGGGTTCACCGCGCAGTCGCCGTAGACGAGCACCTTGTCGGCCAGCGCCATCAGGAACACGCTGGACACGACCGAGACTCCCGGACGCGTCTTGATGATCTGCAGGCTCGGCCGGATGGTGTGCGCCGTGGTGTGCGTCGCCCCGGAGACCATGCCGTCCGCCAGCCCGAGCTGCACCATCATGGTGCCGAAGTAGGACACGTCGGTGACGAGTTCCATGGCCTGCTCGACCGTGACGCCCTTGTGGGCGCGCAGCTTCGCGTACGCCTCCGCGAACTTGCGCCGCAGCACGTCGTCGAAGGGGCTCAGAACCTGCGCCTTGGCGATGTCCAGGCCGAGGCCGATGGCACGCGAGCGCACCTCGAACTCCTCACCGAGAATCGTGATGTCGGCCACATCGCGGGCCAGCAGGGTCGCGGCGGCACGCAGCACGCGGTCGTCGTCCCCTTCGGGCAGCACGATGCGCTTTTGGTTGGTGCGTGCGCGCTCGAGCAGCATGTACTCGAACATCAGCGGCGTCACCACGTCGGCGCGGCTCACCTTGAGCCGGTCGAGCAGCACGGATGCCTCCACGTGGCCTTCGAAGAGCGCCAGCGCCGTGTCGCGCTTGCGTTGCGAGTCGGCTGCCATCCGTCCGGGCGTGTGTGTGATGCGCAGCGCGGCGTCATAAGAGTTCAGCTCGGTGCTGATGATCGGCACCGAGGCGTCGAGCCCCTCGACGAGCCGCCCGATCTCCTCGGGCAGGGCGAAGCCGCCGACCAGCACGATGCCGGCGATCGACGGGAACGTAGCGGACGAGTTCGCCATCAGAACGGCCAGCAGCACCTGCGGGCGGTCGCTGGGAACCACAACCACGGCGCCCTCGAACAGGCGCGGCAGCACGTTGACCATCGACATGGCCGCCACGACCACGCCGAGCGCCTCCCGGGACAGCAGCGCGGGGTCACCCTTGACGAGCGTGCCGTCGGTGGCCTTGAGGATGCTCTTCATGCTCGGGGCCACGAGGAACGGGTCTTCGGGCAGCGCCCAGACCGGCACCGCGTTGCGCCCGCTGCCGGGCTTCGTGTCGGCGTCGACGACGCTCCGCACGGCGTCGATGAGCTCATCGAGCCGAGTCGGATCGGCGCGGTTGACGATCACGCCAAGCAGTGAAACGTGCTCGTCGCGCAGTTCCGCCAGGGTCACGTCGGTCAACTGGCGGATGTCCTCGGCCGTGCGCGGGTCGCTCTGGCCGAGCTGCCGGTCACCCTGGCTGAGCGTGTCGCGCTGGCCGGGACCGACCCGCCCGCCGAGCACCAGCAGCACCGGCACCCCCAGGTTGGCGGCGATGCGCAGGTTGAAGGCGAGCTCGGTGGGACTGCCGACATCCGTGTAATCGGAGCCGATCACGACCACCGCGTCACACTGGGCCTCGACGGCCTTGAAGCGCTGCACGATGCGGCCGAGGGCCGCGTCGGGGTCGAGGTGCACCTCGTCGTAGGTGACGCCGACGCAGTCGTCGTAGGTCAGCGGGGGCTGCACGGTGAGCGCAGACGCACTCGACAGGTGCGAGAGCAGCAGCTTGAGCACGTAGTCGGGGTGGTGCGCCGAGCGAGCCACGGGCCGGAACACGCCGACGCGCTCCACCGAACGGAGCAGGGTGTCGAGCACGCCCAGGGCGATGGTGGATTTGCCGGTATTTCCCTCGGCAGAGGTGATGTAGATACTGTCAGCCACGGTTTATACGTTATCTCCGCCGGTGGAGACACCGGCATTGTCGGGGGTCACGCCGACGCCCTCGGCGTCCCAGACCCATTCGGTGACGGCGGGGATGTCTTCCCCGTGGTCGCGGGTGTAATTGCGGGCCCGAAGGCGGGCATCCTGCATCTCCTGGCGAAGCAGGGCGGCGCGGGCGCCGAGTCCGGGAACCCGGTCGATGACGTCCATCACCAGGTGGTACCGGTCGAGGTCGTTGAGCATGACCATGTCGAACGGCGTGGTGGTGGTGCCGTTCTCCTTGTAGCCGCGGGCGTGCAGGTTACCGTGCCCGGTGCGCTTGTAGGTCAGGCGATGGATCAGCCACGGATACCCGTGGTAGGCGAACACGATCGGCTTGTCTGCCGTGAAGATGGCGTCGAACTCGTTGTCGCTGAGGCCGTGCGGGTGGTCCGCCTCGGACTGCAGGCGCATCAGGTCAACGACGTTCACAACGCGCACCGATAGGTCGGGCAGCCATTCCCGCAGGATGGCGGCCGCGGCCAGCACCTCGAGGGTGGGCACCTCGCCGGCGGCGGCCAGCACGACGTCGGGTGAGGTGCCGAACGTCTCGGTTCCGGCCCAGTCGAAGATGCCTAGACCCCGCTTGCAGTGCGCGACGGCCTGGTCCATGGTGAGCCAGTTCGGCGCGGGCTGCTTGCCGGCGACGACCACGTTGACGTAGTCCACACTGCGCAGGCAGTGGCTGTAGGTGGCGAGCAGCGTGTTGGCGTCGAACGGCAGGTAGACGCGTACGACATCCGCACTCTTGTTGACGACGTGGTCGATGAACCCGGGGTCCTGATGCGAGAACCCGTTGTGATCCTGGCGCCAGACGTGCGAGCTGAGCAGGTAGTTCAGGCTCGAGATTGAGCGGCGCCACGGGATCTCGCGGGTGACCTTGAGCCACTTCGCGTGCTGGTTGAACATCGAGTCGACGATGTGAATGAAGGCCTCGTAGCAGTTGAACAGGCCGTGACGGCCGGTGAGCAGGTAGCCCTCCAGCCAGCCCTGGCACTGGTGTTCGCTGAGCATCTCCATCACGCGGCCGGCGCGGGCGAGGTTCGTGTCACCCTCGTGGAATTCCGCGTTCCACTGCTTGTCCGTGGCCGCGTAGACGGCCGGAGCGAGGCGGTTGGAGGCCGTCTCGTCGGGCCCGAAGATGCGGAAATTGTCGGGGTTGTCACGGATGACGTCGGCCAGCCAGGTGCCGAGAACCTTGGTCGCCTCATCGGTGGTGGCGCCCGGGGAAGGGACATCCACCGCGTACTCCCGGAAGTCGGGCAGCTTCAGCGCCCGGCGCAGCAGCCCACCGTTGGAGACCGGGTTCGCGCTCATCCGCAGGTCGCCCGCGGGGGCCAGCGCCGCGATCTCTGCGGCGGGGGCGCCGTTCGCGTCGAAGAGTTCGCCCGGCCGGTAAGAGGCCAGCCACTCTTCGAGCAGCCGGGTGTGAGCTTCGGTGTCGCGGGCGTTGCTCAGGGGCACCTGGTGCGAACGCCAGGAGTCGACGACCTGCACCCCGTCGATGACGGGCGGGCAGGTCCAGCCCTTGGGCGTGCGCAGGATGATCATCGGCCAGCGCGGACGCTCGGTGTCGCCGGCGAGGGCGCGCGCCTTGATCGCGGCGATCTCGTTGAGCACCTCGTCGAGGGTGAGCGCCATGCGCTGGTGAACGAGAA
Source organism: Cryobacterium sp. TMT1-62 (assembly GCF_004403145.1). Taxonomy (NCBI): domain Bacteria; kingdom Bacillati; phylum Actinomycetota; class Actinomycetes; order Micrococcales; family Microbacteriaceae; genus Cryobacterium; species Cryobacterium sp. TMT1-62. The sequence goes on from NZ_SOGZ01000017.1 coordinate 19,338, forward strand.
GGGGATCCTCGCCGTCGAAGCCGCCATCCACGATGTAGGGCTTGTGGCCGTAGCCGCGCATCAGGTCGAGGAGTTCCTCTTCCGGGATGCGGGCGAGCACGGTGGGGTTGGCGATCTTGTACCCGTTGAGGTGCAGGATCGGCAGCACGACGCCATCCTGAAGCGGATCGATGAACTTGTTCGAGTGCCAGCTGGTGGCCAGCGGGCCGGTCTCGGCCTCGCCGTCGCCGACGACCGCGGCGACCAGCAGGTCGGGGTTGTCGAACGCGGCGCCGTAGGCGTGGCTGAGCGCGTAACCGAGCTCGCCGCCCTCGTGGATCGAGCCGGGCGTCTCGGGCGAGGCGTGGCTGGGGATGCCGCCGGGGAACGAGAACTGGCGGAACAGGGCCTTGACGCCCTGCTCGCTCTGGTCGACGCCGGAGTAGATCTCGGAGTACGTGCCGTCAAGGTAGGCGTTGGCCACCATCCCGGGGCCGCCGTGGCCGGGGCCGGTGACGTAGAGGGTGCTGATCGACCGTTCCTGGATGGCGCGGTTCAGGTGGGCATAAAGAAAATTGAGCCCCGGGGTGGTTCCCCAATGGCCGAGCAAACGCGGCTTGATGTGGTCCCGCGTGAGCGGCTCACGCAAAAACGGGTTGTCGAGCAGGTAGATCTGCCCTACCGACAGGTAGTTGGCGGCCCGCCACCAGGCATCGACGCTGGCGAGCGCTTCAGCGCTGAGCGGATGCGGTGACCGGTCTGGCCAGAGAAAGGGTTTACCGAATATTTCAGCCATGGTGCCTCCAGGCACTATCGGGGCGGGGGCGTTATCTGCGCCGTTTCATCTTACGAGATGAGGCGAAATCGTTATCATTGCTAACGGCCTGCGGCTGTGGCGGGGCTGTGGCGGGGCTGTGGCTGTTTTTCCGGCGCGTGCGGGCATGAAAAAGACTCCTCGCGCACCCACCAGAGCCCGGTTACCCTTGCTACGTTTCCGTCCTGGGGGAGTTGGCCGAGATGGCGCCACGCGAGGAGCCGACCCTTAGCTTAGACGCAAAGCTGGCGAGGCCGAAAAACGGGCCCATTCCGAGTCGATTCCGAGTCTGCACCGGGTCTGTACCGGGTCTGCACCGGGTCTTGTACCAAGTCTGTACCGGGTCTGTAGCGGGCGGCCGGGGCGAGTGTGCACGGAGGCCACCGGAAACAGGTAAGATTCTCTAGGTCGTTCCTTGAAGGAACGTTCGGCCAGGAGAATTCGCCTAGTGGCCTATGGCGCACGCTTGGAAAGCGTGTTGGGTGAGAGCCCTCGGGGGTTCGAATCCCCCATTCTCCGCCAGATCGCGCTGCAGCACGCGGGCGGGCATTAGTCTCGACGAACTCGACAATCAACTCTCGGGGGTTCGAATCTTCCGCCCCCGCAGCGCTGCTTCCGTGCCCGGATGGGGCTAACTCAGGAGATCCAAGCCGCACGCAAACATCCACCGCCTGATTCCGGGGGCGGGAACCGCAACTGGCCGTGGTTCTCCTGAGTTAGCCACCGACCCGCGTACATAGCTCCCGCACATTCTGCCGGATGTGGCCAATAGAGCCCTGAAACAGCCCACCGCCGAGAATTGGCAGGAGTTATGCACGTAGCGAGGCTCCGACCGTGCCTGGCATGGGGCCAACTCAGGAGATCCGCGCGGACCGCTCCGCCGTGGCCGCAGACCAGTGCGGAGCAGACTGCGGCCGCCCAGGGATCTCCTGAGTTGGCCACGGAAGTGTCGGGGCAGGTCCGGCGGGCACCGGCGAGCACCGGCGGGCTAGTCGGCGAGCGGATGCCGCGGCGCACGCGGCACGGGCGGCGGCGGGCACCGGCGGGCACCGGCGAGCACCGG
>NZ_SOGZ01000003.1:0-30902 GCF_004403145.1 Cryobacterium sp. TMT1-62
CGACCGTGCCCCGCGCACGGATCGTCCGGCGTACAACAACGACCGTCCGCGCACGGACCGTCCGTCCTACGGCAACGACCGACCCTCCTACGGCGACCGAGCCCCGCGCACGGATCGTCCGGCGTACAACAACAACGACCGTTCGTCCTACGGCGACCGTCCGGCCCGCACCGAGCGTGGCGGCTACGACCGTTCCGAGCGTTCGAACTCCGACCGTCCGGCGCGTCCGGCCCGCTCGGCGTCCGATGGCGGCCACTCCAGCAACTTCTACCCCGACCGCGACACCAAGGCGCACTTCGCCGCTGGTGACGACGTCGTGCTTGAGCGCCTCGAAGCCATCGCGACGACGGCTGCCGAAGTCGTCGGCGTGACCTTCGGCGACTTGGGCCTCGGTGAGAACATCGTGCGCGAGCTCGCCACCCTCGGTGCCGCAGCGCCGTTCCCGATCCAGGCCGCGACCATCCCGGACGTACTCGCCGGGCGCGACGTGCTCGGCCGTGGCAAGACCGGTTCCGGCAAGACCATCGCCTTCGGCGCTCCCCTCGTGGAGAAGCTGCTGGAGAACAACGGCGCCAAGGACCGCAAGATGGCCCGCAAGCCCCGCGCGCTCATTCTGGCCCCGACCCGTGAGCTGGCCCTGCAGATCGACCGCACCATCCAGCCCATAGCCCGCAGCGTCGGCCTCTTCACCACCCAGATCTACGGCGGCGTTCCGCAGTACCGCCAGGTCAGCGCCCTCCAGCGCGGCGTGGACATCATCATCGGCACCGCCGGTCGCATCGAAGACCTCATCGAGCAGGGTCGCCTCGACCTCAGCGAGGTCGTCGTCACCGTCCTTGACGAGGCCGACTACATGTGCGACCTGGGCTTTCTCGAGCCGGTTCAGCGCATCCTGCGTCAGACCAAGAAGGGCGGCCAGAAGCTGCTCTTCTCGGCCACCCTCGACAAGGGCGTCGCCTCGCTGGTCAAGGAATTCCTGGTCAACCCGGCCGTGCACGAGGTTGCCGGCGAAGATCAGGCCTCCTCCACCATCGACCACCGTGTGCTCGTCATCGAGCACCGCGACAAGAGCGCCATCATCGGCCAGCTCGTCGACCGCCAGGGCAAGACGCTGATCTTCTCGCGCACCCGTGCCTACGCCGAACAGCTCGCCGAGCAGCTCGAAGACGCCGGCGTGAAGGCCACGAGCCTGCACGGCGACCTGAACCAGGCTCGCCGCACCCGCAACCTGCAGATGCTGACCAGCGGTCGCGTCAACGTGCTGGTGGCAACGGATGTCGCGGCTCGCGGCATCCACGTGGACGACATCGACCTGGTCATCCAGGCCGACGCTCCCGACGAGTACAAGACCTACCTGCACCGCTCCGGTCGTACCGGGCGCGCCGGCAAGTCCGGTACCGTCGTCACGCTCATCCCGAAGCAGCGTCGCCGCCGCATGGATGAGCTGCTGGGCCGCGCCGAGATCGAGGCCTCCTTCACGAACGCGGCCCCCGGCGACACGTCGGTGCGCGACCTCGCCGGAATGTAGTCGGCAGCAACTCCAGCACCTCCTGAAATAACGCGAGAAGGGGCATCCGCCGTCACGGTGGATGCCCCTTCTCGCGTTGCGGGTCGGGCAGGTCTCAGCGGCGAGCTGCGCGATGCCCGGCTGCCCGCACGATGGCTTTTCGGACCTCCTCGATCCAGAGCACCGACGACCCGACCAGCACGCACAGACCCCATTGGCCCGACGTGAGGGAGGTCGTGTCGAAGAGTCCTTGGAGCACGTCCATCTGCACCACGAGGACCTGCAGGATGATCACGGCGGTGAGTGCCAGCCAGATGCTGCGGTTGGTGAACGTCTGGAGTGAGAAGACGGAGTGGGTGTCCGAGCGCACGTTGAGCAGGTTGAACACCTGGTAGAAGACGAAGGTCGTGAACGCGAGGGTGGTGGCGAAGGCCGCGTTGCCCGCACTGTCCGGGAACAGGGCGGACGCCTGGGTCAACACGGTCAGGGTTCCCGCGGCCATGACGAGGCCGAGCCCGAGAATACGCAGCATCCTGTCCCGAGTGAGCAGAGGTTCGTTGGACGGGCGCGGAGGCCAGCTCATCGTTCCGGGTTCGGCCGGATCCAAGCCGAGCGCCAGTGCGGGTGGGCCGTCCATGATGATGTTGACCCAGAGGATCTGAAGCGCCGTGAACGGCGCGCCCGCGGCCCACCCGGTGACGCCCGCGATCAGGAAGATGAGCACGAATCCCCACGCCGTGGTCAGCTGGAACCTGACGAACTTCAGGATGTTGGCGTAGATGCCGCGTCCCTCCTGCACCGCGGCGACGATCGTGGAGAAGTTGTCGTCGGTGAGGATCATGTTTGCGGCGCCTTTGGAGACATCCGTGCCGGTGATACCCATGGCGATGCCGATGTCGGCCTGCTTCAGGGCCGGCGCGTCGTTGACGCCGTCACCGGTCATTGCAACGACATTGCCGCCGGCCTGCAACGCCCTGACCACCCGGATCTTGTGGGCCGGGGTGACCCGGGCGAGTACCCCGTAGTCAGCGGCCCGGGCGGCGAGCGCGTGATCGTCGAGGTCGTCCAGCGTAGGACCGGCAGCAGCCTCTCCGGGCAGGCCCAGGTTGCGGGCGATGGCCGAGGCCGTCACGAGATGGTCGCCCGTGATCATGTGCACGCGGATGCCGGCGCCGAGCGCCACCGCGATGGCCTTGGCCGCCTCAACCCTGGGTGGATCGACAATTCCGACGATGGCGTAGAGGGTCAGACCGGTGACCAGGGAGCGACCCGAATCGTCGCCCGGAACGGTGCCGGCGTCGAGGGTGCGTCCGGCGACCATGATCGTGCGCAGGCCCTCACCGGCCAGTTCCTGGATGGTGTCGTGGATTCGTTGCTGCATGGTGGCATCGAGAGGGCGGATGCCGTCGTCGGTGAGCACCGAGTCGGTCAGGGGCAGCAGTGCGCCCGGTGCGCCCTTGGCGAAGCAGCGGTGTCCGGGCGGTCGCGGCAGTCCGGTCGTCGGCTCTGCCGGCCGGTGGAATGTGGCCATGAATTTGTAGTCGGAGTCGAAGGGCACTTCGGCTACCCGGGGGTGGGTCCGCCTCGCAGCTGCGACGTCGATGCCGCCCTTCTCGGCGAGAACGGCCAGGGCTCCTTCGGTGGGGTCGCCGACCAGCACGCCGTCGTTCAGTACGGCGTCATTGCACAGGGCCATGGTTAGGAACGCCTCGGTGAGGTCAGGCAGGGGCCGGTCATCACCGGTGAGGATCCGGCCGTCGGTGGAGTAGCCCTCGCCGGTGATGCGGAAATCGCGGCCATGGGTGTGCAGTCGGCGGGCCGTCATCTCGTTCATGGTCAGCGTGCCGGTCTTATCGGTGGCGATATGGCTGACGCTGCCGAGGGTTTCCACCGCCGAGAGCTGCTTGATGATGGCGCCTCGGGCGGCCAGCCGGGAGGCGCCCATCGCCAGGGTGAACGCGACGACCGCGGTGAGACCCTCAGGAATGGTCGCCACGGCCAGCGAGACGGCGGTGATCAGCAGCTCGGTCCAGGAGTCCCCGCGCAGGAGGCCCAGCACGAAGACGATCGCCACCACGACCAGCGCCGCAACGGTGAGCAGCTGGGCCAGCTGGTCGATCCTCCGCTGCAACGGTGTTTGGTCGTTCTTCACCTCGTTCAACAGCACCGCGATGCCGCCGACGGCCGTGCCCATGCCGGTGTCGGTGACCACCATGGTGGCGCGGCCGCGAGTGACCAGGGTGTTCATGAAAAGCATGTTGGTGCGGTCTGTGAGCGGCAGTTCCGCATCGTCCAGAGCGGGAATCGTCTTCCCGACCGGCTCGGATTCCCCGGTCAGGGTCGCCTCGGCCACCTGCAAGCCGGCATTCTCGATGATGCGACCGTCCGCCGGAACGGAGTCCCCGGCATCGAGGAGCACGATGTCGCCCGGCACAAGATCGGAGAATTGCACCTCGAGTTCGGTTCCGTCCCGCCGAACGACGGCCTTGCCTTCCGACAGCTGCTGCAGCGCCTGGAGGCTGCTCTCGGCCCTCCGCTCCTGCACATAATTCAGAACCGTGTTGAGGATGATCACGACCAGGATTACGATCGGTGTCTCGAGTTCTTGCGAGACGACGGCGCTGACGACCGCGGCCACCAGGAGCACGATCGTCATCTTCTCGCCGAGAAGGCGCACGATCTTGCGCCAGGTCGGCACGCGTTTCGGCTTACGCAGCAAGTTCGGTCCGTATCGCCGACGGCGGTCGTCGACCTCGGCTGCGGCGAGCCCGGCGCGGACGTCGACGTCCTGGGCCGCCGTGGTTTCAGCGGCCGAGAGGGTGTGCCAGGCGGCGTGCTCGGTGGCCGCCGCTGCGGGAGAGGTGGTGGACATCCGTCTGGGTCAGCGATTCGGCCGTTTGCGCGTCACCAGCACCGGGCAGACCGAGAGCCGGGTGCACTGGTCGCTGACCGAGCCCAACAACAGTCCGGCCAAATTGCCGCGCCCGCGGGAACCGACCACGAGCATCCGCGCCTCACGCGACACCTCGATCAGGCTGCGGGCAGGCCCCGCATGCACGGCCCGGTAGTCGGTGGTCACGTTCGGGAAGGCATGCACCAGCGCAGCGGTGTCCTCGATCAGTGCGGCCCGAACCGCCTCCGAGTATTCGGCGAACGTCGACACGTAGCCGAACTCCCAGTTCGCGGGCCTGGGGGCGGTGTCGATTGACCAGGCGCGCACGACCACGACCGGGGCGTGCAACTGATCGGCGAGCCCGAGCGCCGTGCTGAGCGCGTGGTCTGCGAAGGTCGAGCCGTCGTGGCCGACGACGATGCTGCCGGCCGGCGACGGGGCCGGCGTGGACGCCTCGGCGGTTTCCGGTGTGCCTGCAGGGGTGGTGCCTTCGGTGCTCACGGCGGACTCTCCAAACTGGGGGATGAATGAGGAAGAACGATCAGAACACTCCCAGATTAGCGAACTGCCGTTCAGGTGTCCAACTTGGGGGGTGAGACCGGCACGAGCACGGCGAGCAGCTCGTCGAGTTCGTGTCCTTCGGACACCGGATGCCGGAACAGTCTCCCGGGGGCGATCTGGTAGCTGTTGCGCCGCCCGACCCGGGTTCTCGTGATGTAACCGCTCGCCACGAGATCGGCGATGATCTTCTGGGCCCCGCGCTCGGTGACGCCCACCCGGGAGGCCACTTCGCGCATCCGGCACTGCGGATCCCGCGCGATCGTGACGAGAACGTGTGCGTGGTTGGTCAGGAACGTCCAGCGGGCGTCGCTCCCGGGGGTGGGCCGGGGCTCCTGGTCAGGGTCCGATGCGTTCATGTAAGTGAGATTAGTCCACCGGTGCCGCGCCGTCTTGCGCCCGGGGCACGAACGGCGGCCGGTCGGGCGCGTCGACGATCAGGTTCGTGATGCGCGCGGTGCACAACCGACGGCCCTGGTCGTCGCTGATCACGATCTCGTGGCAGGCGATCGTGCGCCCGAGCCGGATGGCCGTCGCCACCCCGGTCACGATTCCCGACCGCGCCGCGAGGTGGTGGGTCGCGTTGATGTCGAGGCCCACCGCGCTTCGCCCCGGGCCCGCATGGATCACGGCAGCCCACGAGCCGAGAGCCTCGGCGAAGGCGACGGATGCCCCGCCGTGCAGCAGCCCGAAGGACTGTCGGTTGCCCTCCACCGGCATCGTCGCGACGACCCGCTCCGCGGACTGCTCGAGGATGGTCACGCCCATCTTCTCGTCAAGTTCGCCGAGCGTGATCTTCCAGTTCTCGTTCACGTGTCTCCTCTATTCGGTGGTCGAGCTCGCCGAGACCCGCGAGCCCGGCGCCACCCGCAGCCCGTCGAGCGCCACCGCGAGCACATCGTTGGCGAGTTGACCGGCATCTTCCGGCCCCTCCGGCCGGTACCACTCCACGATCGAGTTCACCATGCCGAACAGCAGCCGGGTCACGATCCGAGGGTCGATGTCGCCGCGCAGGGAACCCTCATCGCGGGCCTCCACCACGAGGGCGGATACGGCCCGGTCGAATAAGCGGCGGCGGGCGAGCGCGGCGCGCTCGACATCCGTGTTTCCGCGCACCCGTAGCAGCAGCGTCACGTAGGGCAGCCGGGAGGTGAGCACCTCCACGGCTCCGCGCAGCACCGCGGCGAGCCGGTCGATGGCCGGGCCGCACTGGGCGCTCTGCTTGAGCAGCACCCCTTCGAGTCCGTCGAGGGCCTCGCCGAGAGCCTGTTCCAGCAGCTCCTCCTTCGAGGTGAAGTGGTGGTAGATCGCCGATTTCGACAGGCCGAGGCGGGTCGCGAGCACGCCCATCGAGGTGGCGTCGTAACCGAACTCGTTGAAGGCGGCGACCGCCACCTCGAGAATGGCGGGCTGGTCGTATCCGGGGCGGCCACGCTTGGCCAGGGCTGGTTCAGACATAATCGAGAAGTCTGTCACGAGCCGGGTTTCCGGAGGAACGACCGGCCCGTGACTGCGCGGGTTGTGCGGCAGACTCAGCGCAGGTCGTAGACACGCTTGTGCTTGCCGGTGCTGCGCTCGAGCGTGCCGGGTTCGACGATCAACACGTTGACGCTGGACCCGATCAGGTCCTTGATCTTATGGATCAGCAGCGCTGAGGCGATGTCGGAGGCGGCATCGCTGGCGTGCTCGTGCCGTTCGATCCGAACGGTCAGTTCGTCCATCCGGTTCGGCCGGGTCAGCTCGATCACGAAGTGCGGGGAGAGGCTCGGGATGCTGAGCACGATCTCCTCGATCTGGGTCGGGAACAGGTTGACGCCGCGCAGGATGATCATGTCGTCGTTGCGACCCGTGATCTTCTCCATCCGGCGCATGCCGGGGCGCGCCGATCCGGGCAGCAGGCGGGTCAGGTCGCGGGTTCGGTAACGGATGACCGGGAAAGCTTCCTTGGTCAGCGACGTGAACACGAGCTCACCCTGGGTGCCGTCAGGCAGCACGAGTCCGCTGTCGCCGTCGATGACCTCGGGCAGGAAGTTGTCCTCCCAGAGGTGCGGTCCGTCTTTCGTCTCGATGCACTCGTTGCCCACGCCCGGGCCCATCACCTCGCTGAGCCCGTAGATGTCGAGCGCGTCGAAGTCGAGGCGGTCTTCCAGCTCGAGCCGCATCTGATTGGTCCACGGCTCTGCGCCGAGCACGCCCGCCTTCAGGCTGGACGAGCGAGGGTCCATGCCGGCCGCGACCATCGCATCCGTGATCGTCAGCAGGTAGCTGGGCGTGGCCATGATGACGTCCGGTTCGAAGTCCTGGATCATCTTGACCTGCTTGTTGGTCTGGCCGCCGGACATCGGGATGGCGGTGGCGCCCAGCGCTTCGATGCCCGCGTGCGCGCCGAGGCCGCCGGTGAAGAGGCCGTAACCGTACGCGTTGTGCACGCGCATGCCGGGCCGCACGCCGGAGGCGCGAAGGCTGCGCGCCACCAGGCCCGCCCACATCCTGAGGTCCTTCTTCGTGTAGCCGACGACGGTCGGCAGCCCGGTGGTCCCGGAGGAGGTGTGGATGCGCGCGACCTGGTCCAACGGCACCGCGAACATGCCGAACGGGTAGGAGACGCGCAGGTCGTCCTTGGTCGTGAAGGGCAGCAGGGCCACATCGTCCAGGGTGCGGATGTCGTCCGGGTGCACTCCGGCCTCGTTGAACTTGCGGGTATAGAGAGGAACGTTCTGGTAGGCGAGCCGTACGGTCTTCTGCAGCCGGGTCAGCTGTAACGCCTGCAGTTCGTCACGGGACATCCGCTCCTCGGGATCGAGTTCATCCTGGGCCGGGGCGTGCAAGCGGGTCTTGGTCATCGTTGACATGAGGCCTCCTGGTGGAATGCGGATTTAAAGTAGAGGAGCGACGGAACCAGGCACGGGAAAGTTGGTGGTGCGGCTGCGCCCGCGAAACTCCGCCACCGGTACGTTGTGCTCGTTGGCAACGCGCACGTCATAAAGTCCGGAGCGACCGCTCTTGGTGCGCAACACGGCGGTCGCGGTGAGGGTCTGCCCGGCGGCGGTGGGCTTCAGAAAGGTGATGTCGGCGCCCGACGCGAGCGTGACGTGGTGGTCGTCGTTGCAGGCGATCGCGAACGCCGTGTCGGCCAGAGCGAAGACGATCCCGCCGTGCGTCACGTCGAAGCCGTTCATCATGTCGTCCCGCAGGAGCATGGAGACGACCGCGCGGCCGGGCTCTGAGGCGTGCACGACCATGCCGAGTGCGGCCGATGCCCGGTCGTTCTCCATCATGGCCCCGTTGGAGGGCGGTAAAACTTCCGTCATGTGGTTCTCCTCATTGAGTTCCGCGGGCCGCAACGCATGGTTGTGGGGGTCGTAGGGAAACCATATACTAACTGAACGATCGGTTGGTAAAAGTTCGCCAAACCCAGGAGTCAACGATGACAATCCCGCCAGTTCCCTACGCTATCGCCCCGGACAGCGCCGCCACGGTGTCTGCCGAGGAGCAGCAGTTCAACGACCTGATTGCCGCCGATTCGCGAATCGAGCCGCGTGATTGGATGCCGGACGGCTACCGCAAGACCCTCATCCGCCAGATTTCCCAGCACGCGCACTCCGAGATCATCGGGATGCAGCCGGAGGGCAATTGGATCACCCGGGCGCCCAGCCTGAAGCGCAAGGCGATCCTACTGGCCAAGGTGCAGGACGAGGCCGGCCACGGTCTCTACCTCTACTCCGCCGCGCAGACTCTCGGCATCAGCCGCGACCTGATGACGGACCAGCTCATCGCGGGCAAGGCGCGCTACTCCTCCATCTTCAACTACCCGAGTCCCACCTGGGCCGACATGGGCGCCATCGGCTGGCTCGTCGACGGCGCCGCGATCTGCAACCAGGTGCCGCTCTGCCGCGCGTCCTACGGTCCGTACGGGCGCGCCATGGTGCGCATCTGCAAGGAGGAGTCTTTCCACCAGCGGCAGGGCTTCGAGATCCTGCTCGAGCTGATGAAAGGCACGCCCGCCCAGCGCGAGATGGCCCAGGAATCGGTCAACCGCTGGTACTGGCCGGCCCTGCAGATGTTCGGGCCGCCCGATGACGACTCGCCCAACTCTGCGCAGTCGATGGCCTGGAACATCAAGCGGTTCTCCAACGACGACCTGCGCCAGCGCTTCGTCGGAATGCTCGTGCCGCAGGCCGAGGTGCTCGGTGTGACGCTGCCGGACCCGGACCTGCGCTGGAACGAAGAAAAGGGTGCGTACGACATGGGCGAAATTGACTGGACCGAATTCCACGAGGTGCTCGCGGGCCGTGGACCGGCGAACGCCAGGCGCCTCCAGCGCCGCCGCGACGCGCACGACGAGGGTCAGTGGGTGCGTGAGGCTGCTGCCGCGTACGCCGCCAAGCAGGGCGTGAAGGCGGTCGCATAATGAGCGCTCCCGGTGCATCCGAGAAGGAGATCTGGCCCCTTTGGGAGGTTTTTGTGCGCTCCAGCCGCGGAATCAGCCACACCCACGTGGGTTCCCTGCACGCCCCCGACGCCACCCTCGCGGTGCGCAACGCGCGTGACCTCTACACCCGCCGCAATGAGGGCGTCTCGATCTGGGTCGTGCCTGCCGACGCGATCACCACGAGCGATCCGGATGCGAAGGGTGCCTTCTTCGAATCGCCCGCCGGCAAGAACTACCGCCACGCGAGCTACTACACGAAGAGCGAAGGGGTGAAGCACCTGTGAGCGACACCATCGAGCAGGACGGCCACGGCCACGTCGACGTCGACACGGTCCAGCTCTCCGCGGAACTGGTCGAAGCGGCATCCGTCGCCTCGCACGACGTTGCGGAATACGCGCTTTGGCTCGGCGACGACTCGCTCGTGCTGGCCCAGAACCTGGGCTGGTGGATCTCCCGCGCCCCGGAGCTGGAAGAGGACATCGCCCTCGGCAACATCGCCCTCGACCTGATCGGGCACGCCCGTTCCCTGTTGCACTACGCCGGGGCCGAATCCGGCCGAACCGAGGACGACCTGGCGTACTGGCGTGACGAACCCCAGTGGCGCTCGGCGCACCTGTTCGAGCAGCCCAACGGTGACTTCGCGCACACGATCGCCCGTCAGTTCATCGCGGCGCACTACCTGTTCGAGCTCTACAGCGCGCTGATGCAGTCGACGGATGCGACGCTCGCCGCGATAGCGGCCAAGGCCGTCAAGGAGGTCGACTACCACCGCGACCATTCCATCCAGTGGGTGCTGCGCCTCGCTCAGGGCACCGAGGAATCCCGCCGGCGCATGATCACCGGTCTCTCCGACCTATGGCCGTTCGTGGAGGAGCTCTTCGTCGACGAGCCGCTGATCGACCGGCTCGAGGGCGTCGCCGTGCGGCCGTCCTCCCTCCAGGCCTCAGTCCTGAGCGCCATGTTCCCCGTGCTCGCCGAAGCCGAGCTCGAGGTTCCCCGCGGCTTCATCTCCTCCGGGGGCGGGCGCCGCGGCGACCACTCCGAGAACCTCGGGCCGCTGCTCGCCGAGATGCAGGTGCTGGCGCGGGCGCACCCCGGCGCGAAATGGTGACCGTGGCCTCCCTTGCCCGTCCGCGTCCGGGCGACGCGGCGTCGCAGAAGGCCTGGGACATCGCCGCCGAGGTCTGCGACCCGGAGGTCCCCGTGCTCACGATTGAAGATCTGGGAGTGCTTCGGTCGGTCTCCGTTTCGGCCGACGGAACCCACGTCATCCTAACGCCGACCTACAGCGGATGCCCCGCGATGGAGGCCATGCGCGACGACGTCCGGGCGGCCCTCACCAATGCCCACTACCAGAACGTCACCGTCGAACTCGTGCTCGCCCCGGCCTGGACCACCGACTGGATGAGCGAGGAGGGCAAGGCGAAGCTGGTCAGTTATGGCATCGCTGCCCCGACCGGCCACTCCGGCGTGCGCCCGACCGGCGCCGTCCGGCTCCAACTCGTGGTCAAGTGCCCGCGCTGCTCCTCACTGAATACGCGGGAACTCGCCCGCTTCGGTTCGACGTCGTGCAAAGCACTCTACGAGTGCCGGGACTGCCTCGAACCGTTCGACTACTTCAAGGTGTTGTAACCATGGCCGCACTCAATCTGCGCAGTACCGATTCAGCCGTTCTCGACCCTGCCACCGAGCCTACAAAGCGCCGCGCCCGGTTCCACACCCTCGCCGTCGGCGAGGTGCGTCAGCTCACCCAGGACAGCGTCGAGGTGACCTTCCTGGTTCCCGAGGCGCTGCAGGGGGAGTTCGACTACGACCCCGGGCAGCACCTGGCGTTGCGCGCCACGATCGGCGGCCGGGAGCTGCGCCGCAGCTACTCGATCTGTCGTCCGCACGCGCTCGGCTCGGTCAGCGTCGCGATCAAGCGCGACCTCGGCGGGGTCTTCTCCAGCTGGGCGAACACCGAACTCCGGGCCGGGGACCGCCTTGACGTGATGAGCCCGCAGGGCACGTTCACCACCGCGCTGGACACTCTGGACGACAAGCACATCGTCGGCATCGCCGCCGGCAGCGGCATCACGCCGCTGATGTCGCTCGCACACACCGTGCTCGAACGCTCGGAGACCTCCCGCTTCACGCTCGTCTACACAAACCGCACCGCGCTCGACGTGATGTTCCTCGACGAGCTTGCCGACCTGAAAGACCGGTACCCGGCCCGGCTGGCACTGCACCACGTGCTCTCGCGCCAGTCTCGCTCCTCCGCCCTGCTCTCCGGCCGGATCGACGAGGAGAAGCTGCGCCTGATGCTGGCCAGCATCATCCGTCCCAACGCCGTCGACGAGTGGTTCCTCTGCGGGCCGTTCGAACTGGTGCAGTTGTGCCGCGACACGCTGGAGAGCGTGGACGTCGAACCGGGCCACATCCGGTTCGAACTGTTCACGACGGGGGAGCCGACGCACGCGGTCGGCGACACCGGGCGGCCGGTGGTCGTCGGAATCGGTGACAAGACCTTCGAGATCGAGTTCACGCTCGACGGCGAGAGCGCCACGGTGACCACGCCCGTCAACGCGAAGGAGAGCATCCTGAACGCCGCCCTGCGTGTGCGGCCGGACGTTCCGTTTGCCTGCGCTGGGGGAGTGTGTGGCACCTGCCGCGCCAAGCTCGTCAGCGGTGACGTCACGATGACCGAGAACTACGCCCTCGAACCGGACGAACTGGCCCGCGGCTATGTGCTCACCTGCCAGTCGCACCCAACGACCGACCGGGTCGTCGTCGACTACGACGTGTAGCGCCACTCGCCCATCAGGTATGGCGCGCAAGCGCAGAAAGCGGTTCCCGTGATCGAGCTGTCCATCCGGGACGACGTGGCCTACGTCGTCCTGAACGCCCCCGACAAGCTGAACGCGCTCGACGAGGCCGGCCTGGCCGGGCTCGCGGCCGCATACGAGACCGCGGAGGCGGCCGGCGTGCGCGCCCTCGCGCTGCGCGGCGAGGGCCGCGCATTCTGCGCGGGCCGTGACATCTCGGGCGTCGACCCGCGCGACGACGATGTGATGGGTTTCCTGGGGGGACTCGTCACGCCGTTGTTGCAGCGGATGAGCGCCTTCCCGGCGCCCACCTTCGCCGCCGCGACCGGGGCCTGCCTCGGGGTTGGCCTCGGCCTGCTGATCGCCACGGATGTCGTCTACGTCGCCGACACCGCGAAGATCGGGTCCCCGTTCGCGAACCTCGGTGCCACGCTCGACTCCGGCGGCCATGCCCTGTTCGTCGACCGGCTCGGCGCGCACCGCACCCTCGACCTGATCTACTCCGGCCGGCTCATGTCGGGCGCGGAGGCCGTGGCCGCCGGCCTGTTCAGCCAGGCATTCCCGGCCGACGAGGTGACGGATGCCACATTGACGGCCGCCCAACGGGCCGCACAAGGGGCGACTCAGGCGTTCCTCGCCAGCAAGGAGCTCGTGCGCGCCCTCCGGGACGACCGGCTCGGCCTCTGGCAGAGCGTCGCCGCCGAGAACCGGGCGCAGGCGGCCCTCTGCGACACCGCTGACTACCGCGAGGGCTTCGCCGCCTTCCAGCAGAAGCGCAAGCCCGCGTTCACAGGCCGCGACTGACCCGTCGCGTCCCTGTCCTGGCCCGTCCCTGCCGCCCGCGTCGAACCAATTCGACGGAGATTCTGGGAAAAAGGCGGTTCCCGAAGGTTCTGGGGCCGTTTCGGGCAAAATCTCCGTCGAATTCGTTAGGGCCGGTCGCCGCGGTCGCCCGCAGCGACCACATCCGCAGCATTTGCCGACCAGGTCCGCGGCGCGGGTTCTACGCCGCTGCGCGGCTGGCACGCCACGCGCTTAGCGGCGCAACACCTGCGTGCCGCTCCTGGAGCGGGCAACGGATGCCGCTACGCGGCTGCGCCACCCAGGTAGGCGTTGTGCACCTCGGGGAGTTCCACGAGTTCGGCCGGGGTTCCCGTGAGTGCCACCCGTCCGCGGTGCATGACCACTGCCCGGTGCGCGATCTTGAACGAGGCGCGCACATTCTGTTCCACGAGGAGAACCGCGAGCTGCTTCTCGACGCAGAGCCGGGAGAGCACGTCCATGATCTCCGCGACCACCTTCGGCGCGAGGCCGATGGACGGCTCGTCCAGCATGATCGCCGTCGGGTTCGCCATCAGGCCGCGCCCGATGGCCACCATCTGCTGCTCGCCACCCGAGAGGGTTCCGGCGGCCTGACCCATCCGGGTGCGCAGCCGGGGGAACAGCTTGAGGATCGAGTCGACGTCGCCGTGGCCCTTCTTCGTCCAGGCACCCAGCATGAGGTTGTCACGCACCGAGAGGGTCGGGAAGCACAGCCGGTTCTCGGGCACATGGGTCAGGCCGAATCCGGCCATCTTCTCCGTGGGCTTCCCGGTGATCGTGCGACCCTCGAGAGTCACGCTGCCCCCGGTGGGCCGGATGAGGCCGCTGACGGCTCGCAGCAGGGTCGTCTTACCGGCCCCGTTCGAGCCCACCACAGCCACGATCTCCCCACGCGCCACCTCGAAGCTGACCTCGTGCAGCACCGCGAGCTTGCCATAGCCGGCGTCCAGTCCGGAAACGATCAGCGTCATGCGTGCTCCTCCAATTCGTTCAGTTCCGCTTCGGCCTCGTCGAGGTCCGTGCCCAGGTAGGCAACGACCACGGCGGGGTCATTGCGCACGGACTCCGGGTCGCCGTAGGCGATGAGCACACCGTCGTCGAGCACCGCGACATGGTCGGCGAGGGACATGACCTGCGCCACATCGTGCTCGACGAGCACAATCGTGAGCCCGGCGGTCCGCAGCCGCCGCAGCAGCTCGGCCATCACCTCGCGCTCAGCGCCGGATAGGCCGGCCATCGGCTCGTCGAGGAGGAGCAGGGCCGGCTCGGCGGCCAGAGCCCGGCAGACCTCCATGATTCGCTGCTTGCCGAACGACAGATCCGAGGCCGAGTCGTCCGCGGCATCCGAGAGTTTCATCGACTGCAGGATCTCGTAGGACGCGGCGCGGTGGGCGCTCTGCTCACCCGACTGCAGCCCCAGCATTCCGCGGAGGACGCCCGCGCTTCCCTTGCGGTACCTGCCCATGTACACGTTGCCGACGACATCCGTCGAGGTGAAGACCTGCAGGTTCTGGAACGTGCGGGTCAGCCCGTGCGCGGCGGCGACGTGCGGTTTGCGGCCGGAGATCACCTGGTCGAGGAACGTGACGGTGCCCTCGCTTGGGGTCAGTGCTCCGGAGATCATGTTGAAGCAGGTCGTCTTGCCGGCACCGTTGGGGCCGATCAGACCCAGGATGCTGCCGGCCGGCACGGTGAGGTTCACATCGTTGACGGCGACGACGCCGCCATATCGTTTGCTCAGTCCCTCGAGGACGAGGATCGGCTCACCGGCCGCGACCGGGGTGCTGACCGTCGGGAGCTGCGGGATCGTCGTGTCGTCCTCCGAGACGTGCGCATGCGCGTCGCCGGGTGGGCGCTTCCCGGCGAACGGCAACTTCTGCCACAGCGTGGTCGCCGCCTGGTGGAGGCCGCCGGGCAGGAGCAGGATCACCAGGATCAGGACGATACCGTAACCGAGCAACTGCACCTCTCCGGTGGCGCCGGGGAAGATGGCCGGGATGACGTCGCGCATGCCCTCGCCGAGGAATTGCACAAGGAAGGCGCCCGCGACGGCGCCCCAGACCGATCCCAGGCCCCCGATGACGACCATCAGCAGGATCGAGACCGACAGGTGGAATTCGGCGGTGGCGGGGCTCACGATCGCGACCTGGTAGGCGTAGAACACCCCGCCGAGGCCCGCGAAGCCGGCGGAGAGCACGAAGACTTTCAGCCGCAGCGCATAGGTGTTGACGCCGAGGCTCTCGGCGGCGAGTTCGGAGTCGTTGACGGCCGAGAGGGCGCGACCGGCGCGGCTGTGGGTGAGGTTGAGGGCCAGGATGAGCCCGATCACCACGAACGGCGTCACGAACCAGAGGAAGAAGCCGCTGTTGTCGATCGGGATCCCGAGCACCGTGGGTCGCGAGATGCCGTAGATGCCCGTGGTTCGTCCGGTGACATCCCATTCGCGCACGCCGATCATCACGATGAAGCCGAGCCCCAGCGTCGCCAGCGCGAGGTAGTGGCCGCGCAGGCGCATCAGCGGAAGGCCCACGAGCAGGGCGACCAGCATCGCGGCGAGAACACCGACGGTGGCCGCGACCGGGCCGGGCAGATCGAGCTTGGTCAGCAGGATTGCGTGGGTGTACGCGCCGATCGCGAAAAACGCGGCCTGCCCGAGGCTGACCTGCCCGGCCAGACCCATCAGCAGGTTGAGCCCGATGGCCGGCAGGGCGAAGATCATGGCGAACACGACGATGTTCATGACCGAGGAACTGGCCGTGAAAGGGACCACGATCATCAGCGCGACGAGCACGCCGCAGCCGATCAGCGTGCTCTTGTTGTTCGCCCAGAAACGCGTGCGGAGGGAGCGCGTCCCGGCGAGGGTAAGTGTGGTTGCATGTGTCATTTCGCTACACCCTGACCGCTGTGGGCTTGAGAACGAGGCCCTGGGGGCGAACGACGAGCACAAGGATGAGGATGAGGAAGGCGGCGCCGTCCCTCAGGCCGGACGAGACGTACCCGGCCACGTAGGCCTCGATCACGCCGAGCAGGAGAGCCCCGACGATCGCGGCACGAAAGGAGACGAAGCCGCCGAGGACGGCGGCGACGAAGCCCTTGAGGCCGAGCAGTACGCCGCCCGACCAGAGCGAGAGGTAGATCGGGGAAGCCACCACGCCGGCGACACCCCCGACGAAACCCGCAATCGCGAAGGCCAGCACTGACGCGGTGACCGGTGAGATCCCCACGATGCGCGCCGCAACGGGCTGCTCCGCACACGCCCGCAGGGCCTTGCCCCAGCGCGACTTCTCGTAGAAGAGCACAATTCCGCCGCCGACCACGACGAGGGCGCCGATCATCCAGAATTCCTGAGAACGGATGCTCACCCCGCCGATCAAGATGTTGGTCCCCGGGAACAGGGGCACCCCCTTGGCCTCGGGCCCCCAGGCCAGCAGCATGATCGCCTGCAGCAGAGTCGAGACGCCGAGGGTCAGGATGATGGACGTGAGCGGGGTCAGCTTCTTCACCCGTGCGATGATCAGCCGTTCCATCGCAATGGCCACCAGGGTCACCGAGAGGATGGCGACCAGGATCGCGAGAAGGAGCGGCATCCCGGCCGCGGCGAGCCAGGCACTCCCCAGTCCGGCCAGCATCGCGAACTCGCCCTGGGCGATGTTGATGACGTGGCGAACCGTGTAGACGGCGATCAGGCCGACGGCGAGCAGGGCGTACACAGAGCCCTGTGAAAGCCCTGCCACCGTCAACTGCAGGAAATCAGTGAGCACGATCAGTCCTTGAGGAGGTTCCAGCGACCATCCTCGGCCTCAGCCAGGATGAGGGCGGTGGCGTCGAGGCCGGAGTGGTTCTTCGCGGTCATCTGGAAGACTCCGGAGATCCCAGTCCACTGGGCGCTCTCGAGTTCGCCGCGCAGGGCATCCGCGTCGGTGCCGGCGGCCTCGATCGCGTTGACGGCGATGTGCCAGGCGTCGAACGCGTGGCCCGCGAAACCGGACGGCTGCTCGCCGTAGGCCGCGTTGTAGTCCGCCTGGAACTGCTCGATGACCTCGCGCTGGGTGTTGTCGGCCGCCAGCTGGTCGGCGACGAGCAGGCGGCCCATCGGGGCGATGACGCCGTTGGCGGCGTCACCGGCGGCGTCGAAGAATGCCTGGTTCGAGATGCCGTGCGAGTGGTAGACCGGCTTGTTCACGCTGAGCTGCACATAGGCCTTCTGGGCCAGGCCGGCCGAGGGGTTGATGCCCCAGATGATGACGGCGTCAGAGTCCGAGCCGCGCACGTTGGTCATCTGCGGGGTGAAGTCGGTCGCGCTCGGCTCGAAGGCCTCCGTCATGACCAGGGTGATGCCGCGCTCGGCGCCGAGGTCTGTGATGTACTCCGCGACCCCTTCGCCGAAACCGCTCGCGTCGCGCACGAGGGCCAGCTTGGTGTATCCCTTCGCCTCGGCGTCGTCGAGGATGCGCTCGAGCACGACCACGTCGTTCTGTGCGGTCTTGAAGACCCACTTCGAGCCCTCGACGATGGCCACGTTGGCCGCGACGGAGATCATCGGGATCTTCGCAGCTTCCGCGATGGGGCGCATGGCCAGGCTGGGCCCGGTGCGTGAGGCACCGATGATGATGTCGACCTTGTCGCTCTCGATCAGCTTGCTCGTGGCCTTGGCCGCGCCGTCCTCGGTCGACTGATTGTCGATGATGGTGAGCTCGACGTCGCGGCCGTCGATGCCGCCGTCGTCGTTGAGCTGCTTGGCCAGCATTGTGAGCGTGTTCTGCTCCGGCACGCCGAGGCTGGCGCCGACGCCGGTGACGTCGAGAACCGCGCCGATCTTGATCGGGCCGGCCTCCGCTGCAGGGTCGTCCTTGGCCGTTCCCCCCAGGTTCGAGGTGCTGCATCCGGCCAGCGCAAGGGCTGTGATAACGGCAATCGGCGCGATGAAACGCAGACGAGACTTCTTCATTGGAATCTCCTTCAGAGGAACAGATAATTAGTGACCGACCAGTCGTTCACTAATTCAGGTGTGGGCCTGACAGTACCGTGGCATCGCCGCGCGCGGCAAGGGTCCCGAGGCAGTCGTTCGTAACGAGTGGGTGACGGTGTCGGCGGTGAAAGGATGCCAGTCGGCGCCCGGTCCGTCAGGCCAGCGCGAGCATCCCAGCCGCGCCGAGGGCGAGCGCGAGGCCCAACCACTGCACCGGCGCGATCCGTTCCCGGAGCACCACGGCGGCGAGCAGGATCGTGCCGGCCGGGTACATTGCCGTGAGTACGCTCATCACGCTGAGGTCCCCGGCGCGCATGCCGAGCAGCAGCAACACATTGGCCACGACGTCGATCACGCCGCAGGCCACGGCCAGCCGCAGCCCGATGGTGAGCGTCGAGCGGGGCTGCGGCGCGGCATCCGTCACCGGTCTGAACGAGCCCGTCATCGGCGCGGTCGTCACCAGTGAACGTCGCCGCCGCAACGCGAGCAGGGCGAGCAGCCCGACCACGGAGAACATGATCGCCGCATTAACCGCGCGGTTCATCACCAGCGGCACGAGCCCGCTGTCCGCCGGGGTCAGGTCGATCATCACCATGAAGGCGCCGATCATCGTGCCGGAGCCGAGGGCCATCAGCACGCCGAGCAGGCTCGGCCGCACGGCGCCGCGCTCGGGCACGAAACCCACGAGCACCACCGCCACGAGCGCCAGGCCGAGCGCCCAGTAGCCGATCGGGGCGAGGCGGTCGCCGCCTGCCAGCCCCACCGTCATCGGCACGACCGCCGACACCACGGCCGTGAGCGGCGAGAGGATGCTCATCGGCCCGATCGCGAGGCAGGTGTAGAGCAGCGAGATCGCGATTGCGCCGCTGACTCCGGACAATCCGCCCCACAGCACGGCCGACGGCGACCAGACCCCCACCACAAACGGTAGGGCGAGCAGCAGGGCCACGAGCCCGGATGCCGCGGCGACGGCCGTCACGAGCAGGGAACTCATGCGCTTGGCGGCGAGCCCGCCAAGGAAGTCGGCACTCCCGAAGATGAGTGCGCCGGTGAGGCCGAAGACCGCGGTAAGCATAGAAAACGAGCTTAGCGAGTGGCCGGTATCCTAAGACCCCCAACTGTGTGAGGCGGGGAGACAGATCGCTGTGAAACGAGGGAACAGGGCGCGGCAGTGGGCAGCGCTCGCGCTGGGCGCCGCCGTGGTGGCCGCGCCGCCGTGGTGGTCCGCCGCCCCGGCGTCGGCCCACGACTCCGTGGGCGGGTCCTCCCCGGCAGCGGGGGCCGTCGTGACTGAACAGCCTTCGCTGTTCACCGTGACGACGAACGACGCCCTGCTTGACCTCGGCGGCGGGGGAGCGGGCAGCGGGATGCTCATCAGCGGGCCCGCGCGTGTGGCCACGCCTCTCTACTACGGTGACGGCTGTATCAGCCTGCTCGGCCCGACCGTCGAGACCAAGGCCCAGCTGGGCCAGCCGGGCGAGTACACGGTGACCTGGCAGGTGGTCTCGACCGACGGGCATCCGGTGTCCGGCGACTTCACCTTCACCTGGCAACCGGCCGCCGACCAGGCATTGGCTGAAGGGTCCCCGGCCAAGCCGGTCTGCGCCGAGACCGCGGACGCCGCCGCGGATGCTGCTTTCCCGGATTCCACCGACACAAGCACCGTCGCCCTCGCCGAAGCCCCCCTCGTCGCCGTCTGGATCGCCGCCGCCCTCGGTGCCGTCCTCCTCGCTGTGGCTGGAACCCTCCTCGCCATCCGCCGACGCGCGCCTCGCCCACCGAATCAGCCCGAGCAGCCTGACCAGCCCGCGTAGCCGACCCGCACCATCGGAGGGCGCAGGTAGAGTTGCCGGGTGAGTTGGAACGCCGAAATACCGTGGAATCCTGACGAGTTCGAACCACCCGACGAATTCGACGCCCCGCCACCGCCCGACGGCTATGCCGGCGGAGCCAGGGAGTGGGAACCGGCCCCGGGCCTGGCGGGCGCGGCAGGCCGCGCTCGTGCCGGCGCATCCGCCCTTCGCGTACCCGCAACCCCGCCCCGCCGCGCCACCGCGAAGTTCGCGACGGCCGGCGAGGCCCTGCGCACGGTCTTCGGCTACGACTCCTTCCGCGGCGAGCAGGCCGCCATCATCGACCAGGTCATCAACGGCAACGACGCCGTCGTGCTGATGCCCACCGGTGGCGGTAAGAGCCTGTGCTATCAGATCCCCTCGCTCGTGCGGGAGGGCACCGGCATCGTCATCTCGCCGCTGATCGCCCTCATGCAAGACCAGGTCGACGCGCTCACCGCCGTGGGCGTGCGCGCCGCGTTCCTCAACTCCAGCCAGGACTCCGCCGCTCGGGGCACGGTCGAGCGTGACTACCTCGCCGGCAACCTCGATCTGCTCTACGTCGCCCCCGAGCGACTCTCCTCCGAGGCCACCAAGCGTTTCCTCGACCGCGGTACCATCGCCCTCTTCGCCATCGACGAGGCCCACTGCGTGTCGCAGTGGGGGCACGACTTCCGGCCCGACTACCTGGCCCTGTCCGACCTGGCCGACCGCTGGCCCGATGTTCCCCGCATCGCTCTCACCGCCACGGCCACCGACGCCACCCATAAAGAGATCACCACCCGGCTACAGATGGGCGATGCCCGGCACTTCGTCGCCAGCTTCGACCGGCCCAACATCCAATACCGCATCGTCGGCAAGGCCGAGCCGCGCAAGCAGCTCCTGGCCTTCATCAAGGCCGAGCACCCCACGGATGCCGGCATCGTCTATGCCCTCAGTCGCAAGACCGTCGAGGCGACCGCCGAATTTCTGCGCCAGAACGGGCTCAACGCGCTGCCCTACCACGCGGGCCTCGACCAGGGGTTGCGCGCCCGCACCCAGTCCCGGTTCCTCCGTGAGGAGGGCGTCATCATCGTCGCCACGATCGCGTTCGGCATGGGCATTGACAAACCGGATGTGCGTTTCGTCGCCCACATCGACCTGCCCAAGTCCGTCGAGGGCTACTACCAGGAGACCGGCCGCGCGGGCCGCGACGGCCTGCCCTCCACCGGCTGGCTCACCTATGGCCTGCAAGACGTCGTGCAGCAGCGCCGCATGATCGACGAGTCGCCCGGCGACCTCGGCCACCGGCGCAAGCTCTCCGCCCACCTCGACGCCATGCTCGCGCTCTGCGAGACCGTCACCTGCCGCCGGGTCAACCTGCTGCGCTACTTCGGCCAGTCCAGCGAGCCGTGCGGCAACTGCGACACCTGCCTCGAACCCCCCGTCGGCTGGGACGGCACCGTCCCCGCCCAGAAACTGCTCTCCACCGTGGTGCGCCTGCTGCGCGAGCGCAATCAGCGCTTCGGCGCCGGGCAGCTCATCGACATCCTGCGCGGCAAGGTGACCCCGCGCACCACTCAGCACAGCCACGACCAGCTGGCCACCTGGGGCATCGGTGCCGACCTCAGCGACCAGCAGTGGCGCGGCGTCGTGCGGCAGCTCCTCGCCCAGGGTTTCCTGGCCACCTCCGGCGAATACGGCACCCTGGTGCTGACGGATGCCGCCGCGGAGGTCCTCGCTGGCCGCCGCACAGTGGAGCTCCGCACCGAGCCCGAACGGGCCGCCCGCCCCGCGGCCGGGGCCCGCAAGAGCGCCGCGAAGGCGGCCGCGGCCGATCTCAGCCCCGAGCAGGAGACCCTGTTCGCGGCGCTGCGGGTCTGGCGCTCCGCCCAGTCCAAAGAGCAGGGCGTGCCGGCCTACATCATCTTCGGCGACGCAACCCTGCTGGCGATCGCCGCGACGAAGCCGGCCACCCTGGCCGACCTCGACGGCATCTCCGGCGTCGGTGCCAAGAAGCTCGACGCCTACGGCGCCGCCCTCCTCGAGGTCGTGTCCGCCGGAACCTGACGCCTCCCGTCCCGGACCCAACCCGCGGCATCCCGCAGGACCGGGTAGAACTGAGTCATGGACTGGACCGAGTACTTCAACGCTCAGGCCGCTCGCCCGCCGCGTGCGGTGCTGCTCCGTGCCCTCGACCTCTGCGCCGACGCGCCACCCGCCCCACCCGGCACTGCGATCGACTTGGGCTGCGGTGCGGGCACCGAGACCCGGCACCTGCTCGCCGCCGGCTGGACTGTACACGCGTTCGACGCCGACCCGGGCTCCGAGGCCAGGGTCCGGACGGGCCTTCGCGCTGCGGAGCAGTCCCGCCTGGTCTTTCACCGGTCCCGCTTCGAGGATCTCCCCGAGTTGCCCGCCGCAGACCTCGTCTATGCGGGGTTTTCCCTGCCCTTCTGCGACCCCGCGGTGTTCCCCGACCTGTGGGCGGGCATCCGCGCGGCGCTGAAGCCCGGCGCCTGGTTCGCCGGAGAATTCTTCGGCCCCCACGATGAATGGGCCGGCCGCGCAGACATGAACTTTCATGATCGCGGCCAGGTCGAGGCGCTCCTGGCCGGTCTGCACGTCGTCGGCCTCGTCGAAGACGACCGCCCCGGTCAGTCCGCATTCGGCCCTCGCCACTGGCACCTCTTCCACGTCACCGCCCGCACCCCGACGACCTGTGCCCCAACGAATTCGACGGAGATTTTGAGCTAAAGCCACGTTTTGGGCTTGTTTTAGGGCTTCTAGGGCAAAATCTCCGTCGAATTCGTTAGGAGCGGCTGGGCCGTCGCTCCGGCAGAGGTGGTGCCCCGTTTGTGGGTAACGGTGCCGTCAGACCCTTTACCGCTGTGGAAACCTACAAGACGAAGGCCGGGCGGAGCATCCTTCGTTGTAGGCCCGTCACGCACTATTTCCCCGCTTCGCGAGAGCCGCCTAACGTGTAAGAAAATTTCGAGTTCGCGCGAAGACGAAGGACCAACGATGGTTGACACTGCTCAGCGCTCCAACAGCACTACCCCCGCCAAGACGGAGAAGATCCCCGCCAAGACGGACAAGAAGACGGACGCGACCCTGGCCACGACCGTCGCCGTCACGCCCCCCGTGGCGCCCGGCGTCGACACCGGCCCGGTCATGATCGCCGGCCAGACCGGTGCCCCCACGGTCAACATCGAGTCGCTGCACCGGCAGCTGCTCGGCACCTGGGCCGACGTGCGCCTGCGGGCGCGCGAGCTCACGGCCAAGCCCGAACTGCAGCGCATCGAGGGTCAATCCATGGCCGAGCACCGCGAACGCGTGCTGGGCCAGCTCCTGATCCTGGCCGAGAACGGGCACGTGCACCGCGCGTTCCCGACGCACCTGGGCGGCGCCGACGACCACGGCGGAAACATCGCCGGGTTCGAGGAACTCGTCACCGCCGACCCCAGCCTGCAGATCAAGGCGGGCGTGCAGTGGGGTCTGTTCGGCGCGGCCGTGCTGCACCTCGGCACCAAGAAGCACCACGACGCCTACCTGCCGGGCATCATGACCATGCAGGTCCCGGGCGTCTTCGCGATGACCGAGACCGGACACGGCTCGGATGTCGCGGCCATCGGCACGACTTCGACCTACGACCCTGCCACGCAGGAATTCGTTATCGACACCCCGTTCCGCGCGGCGTGGAAGGACTACCTCGGAAACGCCGCGAAAGACGGCATCGCCGCCGTTCTCTTCGCCCAGCTGATCACGGCAGGCGTCAACCATGGAGTGCACGCATTCTGGGTGCCGATCCGCGACGAGTCCGGGGATTTCCTCCCCGGCATCGGTGGCGAGGACGACGGCCTCAAGGGCGGCCTCAACGGCATCGACAACGGGCGGCTCCACTTCGACGGGGTGCGCATTCCCCGCGAAAACCTGCTCAACCGCTACGGCGACGTCGCCGAGGACGGGACCTACACCAGCCCGATCTCCAGCCCCGGCCGCCGCTTTTTCACCATGCTCGGCACCCTCGTGCAGGGCCGCGTCTCGCTCGACGGCGCCGCCACCCAGGCTTCGGCGATGGCCCTCACGATCGCCATCACCTACGGCAGCCAGCGCCGCCAGTTCAACGCCGGTAGCGACACCGACGAGGAGGTCATCCTCGACTACCAGCGCCACCAGCGCCGTCTGCTGCCGCGCCTGGCCACGACCTACGCGCACACGTTCGCCCACGACGAGTTCCTGGTCAAGTTCGATCAGGTCTTCAGCGGCCAGGCCGACACGGATGCCGACCGGCAAGACCTCGAAACCCTCGCCGCCGCCCTCAAGCCGCTCTCGACCTGGCACGCTCTCGACACCCTGCAGGAGGCCCGCGAAGCCTGCGGCGGCGCCGGATTCCTCGCCGAGAACCGGCTGGTCGGCCTGCGCGCCGACCTGGACGTCTTCGCCACCTTCGAGGGCGACAACAACGTGCTCCTGCAGCTCGTCGCGAAGCGTCTGCTCACCGACTACAGCCGCAAGTTCGCCTCAGCCGGCCCGGGCGTGCTCGCCCGCTACGTCGTGCAGCAAGCTGCCGGCCGCGCCTACCACGGTACCGGGCTCCGCACCCTGGGCCAGGCGGTCTCCGACTTCGGCTCCACCGCTCGCTCCGTGGGCCACCTCCGCGACACCACGGTGCAGCGGGAGCTGCTCACCGACCGGGTCGAAACCATGATCGCCGAGATCGCGGGCAAGCTCCGCTCGGCCGGCAAGCTGGCACCGAAGGATGCCGCGGCCCTCTTCAACGCCAACCAGGACCAGCTGATCGAGGCGGCCCGTTCGCACGGCGAGCTGCTGCAGTGGGAGGCGTTCACCCGGGCGGTCGAGACCGCCGAAGACGCCGGCACGAAGCAGGTTCTGACCTGGCTGCGCGACCTGTTCGGCCTCGGCCTGGTGGAGAAGCACCTGGCCTGGTACCTGATCCACGGGCGCCTGTCGGCCAAGCGGGCACAGTCGGTCACGGCCTACATCGACCGCATCATCGCCCGGCTCCGCCCCCACTCCGTCGACCTGGTCGACGCCTTCGGTTACAGCCAGGACCACCTCCGGGCGGCAATCGCCAGCGGTGCCGAGCAGGAGCGCCAGAACGAGGCCAGGGACTACTACCAAACCCAGCGTGCCAACGGCACCGCTCCCCGCGCCGAGAAGGCTCCCGCCAAGAGGTAGCCCCGATCCGGTGGAGAGTGCCCGTTCCGCCGGCCGCTCTCTACCGGAACGGGCACCCTCGTGTCGTACCCAGGTACGAGGCCGGCGGGCGCACAAGCGTCCGCTGGGCCGATGCGTGCAGCATCCGTCCCCCGTAGCGTCGATGACGGGCCGATTTCACACGGTGAGACCGGCCCCACCGATGTACAACGAGGAGACGGATGATTCAGGCACAGTCCCTGACCAAACGGCACGGCGGCAAGACCGCGGTCGACGCGATCGACTTCACCGTGCAGCCCGGCAAGGTGACCGGCCTGCTGGGTCCGAACGGTGCCGGCAAGAGCACCATCATGCGCATGATCGTCGGACTGGACCGGCCGACCGCCGGCTCGGTCACGGTCAACGGCAAGCATTACAGCGAGCACCGGGCGCCGCTGTGCGAGGTGGGCGTGCTGCTCGACGCGAGGGCCGTGCACACCGGCCGCTCGGCCCGCAACCACCTGCTGGCCCTGGCGGCCACCCACGGCATCCCGGCCGCCCGGGTTGACGAGGTGATCGAGCTCACCGGGATTGGAGCCGTCGCCCGCACGCGCGTCGGCGGCTTCTCCCTCGGCATGGGCCAGCGCCTCGGCATCGCAGCGGCGCTGCTCGGCGACCCTGCGGTGCTGATTCTCGACGAGCCCGTCAACGGGCTCGACCCCGAGGGCGTGCAGTGGGTGCGCCAGCTGATGCGGTACCTCGCCGCGGAGGGCCGAACCGTGCTGCTGTCCTCGCACATGATGAGCGAAATGGCTCTCACGGCCGACCACCTGATCATGCTGGGCCGGGGAAAGGTGATCGTGAATGCCCCGGTCTCCGAGATTATCGGCATGGCCGGCACGCACCGGGTGCGCGTGCGCACCCCTCAGTCCGCCCAGCTTGCGGCCCTGCTCGCCCAGCCCGACGTCACCGTCACCACCGGAGAGCCGGACCTGCTCGAGGTAGCCGGTATTTCGGCCGGTGACATCGGCGAACAGGCCGCCGCCGCGGGCATCGTGCTGCACGAGCTGACCGGCGTGAGCGCGTCACTGGAAGAGGCTTACCTGGCCCTGACCCAAGACGAGGTGGAGTACCGCGCCAGCGGCTCCGCGCAACTGCAGGAGGCATGACGATGACCGAGACAACCGCGACCAAGACGCCCGCGCCCGCTGCTTCCTCCTCCCCGGCCGCGGACGGCACCGTGCCCGGCGCCGCATCCGCTGTGCACGGCCTGAGCGCGGCGGGCCTGCTGCGGTCGGAGTGGATCAAGCTGCGCAGCGTGCGCTCGACGGCATGGTCGTACGCCCTCCTCGTATTGGTTTCGCTCGCCCTCGCGGCGGTCATGTCCTCGACGCTCGACCTGCAGGGTGCGGACGCCTCGATGATCCCCGCGGCCGACCAGGCGACTTTCATCGCCCAGACCGCGACATTCGGGGTGTTCTTCGGCCAACTCATCGTGGCCGTCCTCGGCGCGCTGACCATCAGCGGCGAATACTCCACCGGCATGATTCGGTCCACGTTGACAGCGGTGCCGCGCCGGCTGCCCGCCCTTGCGGCGAAGGCCGCCGTGCTGTTCGTCACGACCTTCGTGGTTGGGCTGGCCGCCAACCTCGGTTCCTATCTGGTGGCGTCGCTGGTGCTTTCCCGGCAGGGCTTGGGCGTCAGCTTCGCGGATCCAGCCGTGTTCCTGCCGGTACTCGGCGGTGCGCTCTACCTGGCCCTGATCGCGGTCTTCGCCCTCGGCATCGGCACCATCGTGCGCAGCGGGGCCGGCGGCATCGCGGTCGTGCTCGGCATCGTGCTGTTGCTCCCGATGGTGTTCCAGGTGATCGCTGCCCCGTGGGCCGCCGCGGTGCTGCCGTATCTGGTGTCGAACGCGGGCATCAACATGTTCGGGTTGATGTCGTTCAGCCCGGTGCCGATCGAATGGTGGGTCAACCTGCTGGTGCTGCTCGGCTGGCTCGCGGTCAGCTTGGTCGGTGCCGCTGTGGTGTTGAAGCGGAGGGACGCGTAAAGTCCTCTGAATGACCGAATCACTCCTCGCCCTCGGTCGGCCGCTTGTGCCGACCGAGGGCGAACTGCGTCTGCCGACACCGCCGGGGGTGGCCGGGCGGTTCTGGGCGCGGCATCCGTGGCTCAGCGATGCGCTGGTCGCGAGCGCCTATTTCGTGCCCATGGCCGTCGTCTTCCTGATCGACCTGACACGGCAGGCCGGGCCCGGCCTGCCGCCGCAGGCCCTCATCACCGCCGCGGTGGTGATGGTCATCACGGCCGCACTGCTGGTCCGGCGGCATGCCCCGCTTCTCGTGCTCGGGGTGACCTGCGCAGGACTGGTCGTCGCGTTCCCCGGCCAGGGCGACACCCTGCCCGTGCTGATCGCGCTCTACACTGCCGCGGTCTACCGTGGCGTGCGAAGCGCCTGGTTCGGCCTCGCCGTGGCGATCGGCATCGGCGCCCTAGGTGCTTTTCCGGGCGCGAGCAGCTACGCATCCTGGCTTGCGGTCGCCTCCCAATCCGCGGTCCTCATGCTCGCGGCCACCCTGATCGGTGTCACGGTCGGCGATCGCAAGCGTTATGTGGCCGCGCTGGTCGAACTGGCCGCACAGCTGGCCCGAGAGCGCGACCAGCAGGCCCAGCTCGCCCGCATCACCGAACGCGGGCGCATCGCCCGGGAAATGCACGACATCATCGCGCACAGCCTCTCGGTCATGGTCGCGCTCGCCGACGGCGCCGACGCGCTGCTCGTCAAAGACCCGGAACGTTCGCGCGCTGCGCTGCGCGAGGTGGCCCGGACCGGCCGCGGCTCGATGTCCGAGATGCGCCGGCTGCTCGGCGTGCTGAGTGAGGGTCCTCAGGAGCAGGGCGACCCCGAGGGGACGGATATCCCCCTCCGGCCCCAACCCGGCGCCGACCAGCTCGTCGACCTGGTCGAATCGTTCCACGCCGCCGGACTGCCCGCCCGGCTGGAACTCACCGGGCGCATTCCCGGGAGCCAGGGTCTGCAGTTGACGGTCTACCGGATCGTGCAGGAATCGCTGACCAACGCGCTGCGGTATTCGGCGCATCCGACCGCGGTGACCGTGCGACTGATCCGGGTACCGGGGCGGCTCGAGGTGGTCATCGCCGACGACGGCCGGAACGCGTCGGCCACATTGCCGTCGTCGGCTGCCGGGCGGGGCATCATCGGGCTGCGCGAGCGCGTCGCGCTCTACGACGGCACCCTCGTGGCCGGGTGCCGTCCCGGCGGCGGCTGGCAGGTGCGCGCGACGATGACGGTCGACGAGACGGGGGAACGGGCATGACGCCGATCCGGATTTTGCTCGTCGACGACCAGGCGCTGCTGCGCACGGGCTTCCGGATGGTGCTCGAGGCCGAGGACGATTTCACCGTGGTGGCCGAGGCCGGCGACGGCGCCGAGGCGATCGCACTCGCCACCGACCTGCATCCCGACGTCATCCTGATGGATGTGCGGATGCCCGGAATCGACGGCATCGACGCCACACGGCGGATCACCGCCGCGTGCCCCGACAGCCGGATCATCATTCTCACCACTTTCGACCTCGATGAGTACGCGTTCGGTGGCCTCCGCGCGGGCGCGCGCGGGTTCCTGCTGAAAGACGCCCAGCCCGCTGAACTCACCGCGGCAATCCGGGCCGTGGCCTCGGGCGACGCCTCCGTTTCGGCGCGGGTGACCCGGCGCATGCTGGACCTGTTCGGAGCGAAGCTTCCGGGGGCAGATCGGGAGGCCGACGGTACCGAAGCGGATGCCGACGCCGGCCGACTCGGCCTGCTCACCGAGCGGGAGCGAGAGGTCTTCTTCGCGGTCGCGGAGGGTCTGTCGAACCCGGAGCTCGCCGAACGTTTCTTCCTGTCCGAGTCCACCGTCAAGAGCCACGTCGGACGCATCCTGGCCAAGCTTGAGCTGCGTGACCGAGTGCAGGTCGTCATTCTGGCCCACCGGCTCGAATAGGCTCGGGGGTATGCGCACCTTCTACCCCGAGATCGAACCCTACGAAACCGGACTCCTCGAGGTCGGTGACGGGCAGACCATCTACTGGGAGGCATCCGGCAACCCCGACGGCAAGCCGGCCGTCTACCTGCACGGAGGGCCGGGCGGCGGATCGAGCCCGAAGCAACGCCGCGTCTTCGACCCGAAGAAGTACCGCATCATCCTTTTCGACCAGCGTGGCTGCGGTCAGAGCACGCCGCACGCGAGCGCGGCGGACGCCGACCTCACCACCAACACCACCTGGCACCTCGTGTCCGACCTCGAGAAACTGCGCGAGCACCTCGGGATCGAGCGTTGGCTGGTCTGCGGCGGGTCCTGGGGCAGCACCCTCAGCCTCGCGTACGCCGAGACACACCCGGACCGGGTCACCGAACTCGTGTTGCGGGGCATTTTCACGCTGCGCCCGATGGAACTCGACTGGTTCTACGAGGGCGGCGCGTCGGCGATCTACCCGGACCTCTGGGAGAGCTTCATCGCCCCGGTTCCGGTGGAGGAGCGCGGCCACCTGATCAAGGCCTATAAGCGCCTGCTGCACGACCCCGACCAGTACGTGCGCGAGCGGGCCGGCGTGGCCTGGTCCACCTGGGAGTCCTCGACCATCACGCTGCTGCAGCAACCCGACACGATCGCGCGTTTCACCGAGCCGGCGTTCGCGGTGGCCTTCGCCCGGATCGAGAACCATTACTTCACCAACTCGGGCTGGTTCGAGCCGAACCAGCTGATCCGCGACGCGGACCGGCTGAAAGACATTCCCGGCGTCATCGTGCAGGGCCGCTATGACATGTGCACCCCCGCGTTCACCGCCTGGGAGCTGCACCAGAACTGGCCGGAGGCCGATTTCAGGCTGATCCCGGATGCCGGTCACTCCTTCGACGAGCCGGGCAACCTGGACGCGATCATCGAGGCGACGGACCGCTTCGCGGCCTGAGGCCGGCCGGGAGAATCCCGGCGACAGCAGGCCCAGACCGGTCGGACGGCGGTCCTGAATATGTGCTCGCTCCCGTCGAAATAATCCCTGCCGGTGGTCTGTCCAGGCCCTTGACACTCTCGTCTTATTTGGTAATCGCACTACCCTTCGATAGCATTCGAATATTGCTCAGGTGGCCCCTCTTCGGGGGTCACATCCCTCGCGCTCTCGATCGCGCACAATCTTGAGATGTTGTATGTCTGCTCTTTATGCTGCCCAAAAATCCCCGATCAAATTCCTGAACCGGCACCCCAATGGCAAGCCACGTCTCGCCAAGCTATGGCAACTCACGGCCGTCCTTGCGGCGACAGTGCTGGCCCTATCGGCTTTCGTTCCGTCGCCCGCGTCGGCGGTGACCTCTCCCCAGGCTGTCGCCGCTGCCCCGATCGCAGTGAAAGCGGGGGAGGCCACCTGGACCACTATCCGCGAACCCAGCACACCCCAGAACGCCACGCCGTACGTCAGCGCCACGTCGCTGGCTGACAAGACCTTCCTCAAATTCGACACGGCACAGTACACGGGCATGAGCGTCGTGTCGGCGACATTGGACTTGAAAGTCGCCAGCACCACCTCTACCGCACCTGGCGTGCAGGTCTATCCGGTCTCCTCGGACTGGAGCGCGTCGTCTCTGACTGAGTCGAACCGCCCGGCCCACATCGACACGGAACTGAGTGGGGCATCGGTTCGGGCTCTGACCGGACAGACAATTTCTGTGCCGCTCTCGGGTCTGAACGGTACAGCGTTGTCCGGGTCGACTGCGTTCGAGGTGCGCTTCGCCCAGAAGTTTGTCAGCACCTCGTTCGTAGGCAAAGGGGAGGCGCGCCCCACGCTGAAGCTCGTCCTCGCGGCAACCGGCTCGGCGACCGGCGCGGCGACCGGCTCGGCGACCGGCGCGGCGACCAGCGCGGCGACCGGCTCGGCGACCGGCTCG
>NZ_SOGZ01000025.1:0-31311 GCF_004403145.1 Cryobacterium sp. TMT1-62
CGTTGCATCGTGTTGAGTGTGGTAACCCAATCGATACCGGAGGTCCTCACCTTTTTAGCTCACGCCACGCTCACAACCTGTGTGGGAACAACAGCTAGCCCGAGCCGGCCTGTGTCACCCCGCGTCACCCCGAGTCAGCCCGCGAAACCAAATGCGGCCCCGTTTGTCCAGACCCTTCCGCCGGGCGCGGCATCGTCGTACGCTCGAACACAGGCAGGGTGGCTCCCCGAACACCGGTCCTTAGTCCCTGATTGCAGGGTCCGTATGAGACCGGAGCGAAGCACCCCTCGTCGGGGGCAGGACATCATCGGGGTGACCTGCCCCCACACTCCGACACGTACAGTCGGAGCATGGCTTCCGATGCACCCACCCCGTGGATCTCCGCCGACGAGATCTTCGCCCGCGTCGGCGTCGGCGCCGCGGCGCGCGCCCTGCAGGTCGCCGTGCGGGCTGGGCTCGACCCGGCGCTTGATTTCAGCCGCAGCATCCTGCCCCTCGACCGGGGCCAGCTGCTGCTCATGCCGTCGCAGTCTGCGGAGTTCGTGGGCGTCAAGATCGCCACCGTCGCGCCGGGCAACCCGCAGCTCGGCCGGTCACGCATCCAGGGCGTCTACCTGCTGATGGATGCTGTCACGCTCAGCCCGGTCGCCCTGCTCGACGGCATCGCGCTGACGACTCTGCGCACCCCGGCGGTGTCGGCGGCCGTCGCCGACCTGCTCGCGCCCGCCGAGGTGGAGCACCTCGTGGTGTTCGGCGCGGGACCCCAGGCGCGCGGGCATGTCGAGGCGATGCGCGCCATCCGCCGGGTCGGTCGGGTCACCGTGGTCGGCCGGCACCCGGGCCGCGCCGAGGCACTGGCCGAGCAGGTGCGGGCGGGCGGGCTGCCCGCGCAGACCGGCACCCCCGGCGCCGTGGCCGACGCTCAGCTCATCGTCTGCGCCACCACCGCCCGCACCCCGCTGTTCGACGGGTCCCTGGTGCCGCGGAACTCCTGCACGGTGGCGGTCGGGTCGCACGAGCCCGACGCCCGCGAGCTTTCCAGCGAGCTGATCGGACGCGCGCAGGTCGTCGTCGAAGACAGCCAGGTCGCGCTGCGGGAGGGCGGCGACGTGCTGATCCCGCTCCGGGAGGGCGTGATCCAGGCCGATTCCCTGGTGCCGCTGCGGGACATCCTGACCGGCACGGTCGCCGTCGACCAGTCGCGTCCCCGCGTCTTCACGAGCTCCGGCATGTCCTGGCAGGACCTGGTGGTCGCCCAGGCCGTCTTCCGCCCGTAATCCCACCGCGCGTGTACGCCGTTCATCACGGAGCGCCGTGTGTAGCGTCGAACCAATTCGACGGAGATTTTCTCATCAAGGCGCTGTTTCAGAGGGTTTGAGACCGTCTCAGGCAAAATCTCCGTCGAATTCGTTCGGGCTGGATTTAGTGCAGGCGAGCGCGCGCGCTCGCTGAGCTGCAGCCGAACCCGGCTTCAGCCGATGGCCGCGGGCGACGGATGTGACCGGGCCGGCACCGCGAGCACGTCGGCCGCCGCCCGTAGTCGGTGCCCCTGCTCCACCCGCTGTCCCCACGAGGTGCCCGCGATGATCAGGCCTGCCCCGAGCACCGCCACCAGGCCGAGGTTCTCACTGCCGAGGCTCACCCCCACGACCACCGCCCAGACCGGTTCGGTGCCCATCAGCAGGCTGGCCCGCGCGGCCGAGGTGTGCCGGATCGCCCAGGTCTGGGCCAGGAACGCGAACACGCTGCAGGCCAGACCGAGGTAGAGCACCCCGAGCCAGGCGGCCGGACCGAAGGCGCCGATCGCCCGAAGTGTTCCCGGCGCATCCGCTGCGGTGAACGCCAGGGCACCCACGGCGGCCTGCACCAGCGTGATCGTGAGCGTCCCGGGCCGGCGGCCGGCGTCGTCGGCGCGGGTCACCCGGCCGACCATGGTGACGTGCAGGGCGCGCACGAGCGCTGCGGCGAGCATGAGCAGGTCGCCAGGGTTCGGGGCGCGAAAACCATTGCCGGAAACGAGCAGCGCTACCCCGACGACCGCGAGCACCGCAGCCACGAAGAACGAACGCGGTAGCCAGTTGCGCGCCGCGACCGACTCGAGGATCGGGGTGAGGATGATCGTCAAGCTGATGATCAGGCCCGCGTTGGTGGCCGAGGTCACGGCCACGCCGGCCGTCTCCAACCAGAGAATCGCCGCCTGGGTGAGCCCGAGCAGCGCGCCCCCGGCCAGCTCGGCGCGGGTCGGCCGCCGAGGCCGGCTCAACGCCCAGATCAGCAGCAGCGCCAGCGCAGCCACCAGAAAGCGCAGCGCGAGCACGGCGCCCACACTCGCCTGCTCGGTCAGCACCTTGGCGGCGAGGTAGCTGCCACCCCAGACCAGCGCGACAAGCAGCAGGACGGCGTCGATGCGGTAACGTCCGAGCCGCGGGAGGAAGGTCATGGGCCAATGCTGCCGGGCGGCATCCGTTAAGTCCAGATCACCAATTCTGAACTAACACTTTAGTGTTTGCTTATGGATCTGCATCAGCTCTTCATCCTGCGGGAACTCGGCGAGCGCGGCAGCGTCGCCGCGGTGGCCCGCGCGCTGTTCGTCTCGTCGTCGGCGGTGTCGCAGCAGCTGTCCGCGCTGCAGCGCAGCACGGGCGTGGCGCTGACCGAACGACGCGGGCGCAGGCTTGTGCTGACACCCGCCGGCACGGCTCTCGCTACCGCCGCCGCCAGCGTGTCCACCGCGATGGCCGCCGCCGAGCAGTCGGTGGCACATTTCCACGAAGAGCCGGCCGCGCCGGTGAGCCTGTCGGCGTTCCACAGCGCTGGGCTGGCCTGGTTCGGGCCTCTGATCTCGCGACTGGCCAGTCCGGCCGGACCCACCGGGACGCCAATCCGGTGCGGCGACGAGGATGTCGCACGGCAGGATTTCCCGGCACTGGTCGCCGACTATGACCTCGTCATCGCCCACCGGCTGCCGCACGATCCCCTCTGGCCGCAACGGGTCACGGTCACCCCGCTGCTCTACGAACCGCTGGATGTGGCGCTGCATGTCGGACATCCTCTGGCCGGTCGGTCGTCGGTGTCGGTCGCCGACATCGCCGACGAGCCCTGGATCGCCGGGCACCCGGGCTTCCCGCTCGCGGAGGCGGTGAATGTCGTCGCGGCGAGCGCCGGGCACCCCCTACGGATTGAGCACCGCATCAACGAGTTCTTCGTGGCGGCCTCCGTGGTCGCTTCGGGGTCCGCGATCGCACTGCTGCCCCGGTACACGATGGCCCCGGCGCCAGGGTCCGGCCTGGTGCTGCTGCCGATCGACGACCTGCGGGTCGGCCGCCAGATCGACGTTCTCAGCCGCCCCGAGACGCTGCTGCGGGCGTCGGTGCGCCGGGTGCTGGGCGAGCTGCGAGCGGTGGCCGGCTCCCGCACGGAATGACCGCTGCGTTGAGAGGATGTCCGACTCACTGGCATGGTCAATGTCGCCGAGGTCTTCCAGCAGACACCCTACCCCGCGAGAGCGGGGACGGGCGACGGATGCGTCGCCTCACCAGTCGACGAGCTGCGCCCTGTCTCG
The DNA here is from genome assembly GCF_004403145.1 of Cryobacterium sp. TMT1-62. Lineage (NCBI taxonomy): Bacteria > Bacillati > Actinomycetota > Actinomycetes > Micrococcales > Microbacteriaceae > Cryobacterium > Cryobacterium sp. TMT1-62. Next base: position 3,563 of record NZ_SOGZ01000025.1, read on the forward strand.
CTGCACATCGAACGTGAACTGCTGATGCCTGACCATCGCGGGGATCTCCCACACCAACCAGATGGGGACCAGCAGGAACAGCCACAGCCCGGCAGGGGTCTGGAGCATACCGAAGACGGCGACGAACCCTGCGGGCGGAACTGTGATCACGGTATCGGCCCCCCTCAGTGCCTTTGGGCGGGAGGAAATGACTACCGTCCATTGATGCTCCGGGTGCGGATACGCAACGGCGCCGACCGTGGAAACAGCAGAGAGAGAACTTACCCGCGATCCCGGGCCGCGATCCGTTCGAGCTCGTCGCCGATGCCGATGTCGGCCACGACGATTCGTCCCGCCAGGCTCGCCGCGGGTTCCCGCAGCAGACCTGGTTTGCAGCCTCCGAACGTCACCGTCAGGTGCGCGGGCAGCACGGTGGGGTCCGGCACGGCGCCGTCGTCGACGCCGATCCCGCTGGGCGAGTCCACCGCCACCACGAGGGGCGCACCGGGGTCGTGCAGCGCGGGAAGGATGGCCGCCACCACCTCACGAGCCCGCCCGCGGAGCGCCGGGCTGGTGCTCGTGCCGGTGCCGAGGATGCCGTCGAGGATCACGGCGGATACCCGCGCCACTCGGGCGAGAGCGGCATCCGTTTCAGCCAGGGGCAGCAGCGCCGCCCCGGCCGCCAGGGCAGCGCTGAGGCCGCCGTCGTGGAGCTGTGCCGACGTGGGCACGATGGTCACCAAGGCACCCTGCGCGGCCAGCAGCGCGGCCGCGTGCAGGGCGTCGCCGCCGTTGTTCCCCGCACCGGCCAGCACCAGCACCCGCGCGTCCGGCACTCCCCCGCTTTCCGTGAGCAGCTCCTCGAGCAGGGCCGCCGTCTCCGCGGCGAGCGCGGCCGATGCCCGCTCCATCAGAGGCACGCCCTCGGCCAGGAAGGGAGTCTCGGCCTCGCGCATCTGGGCGGCGGTGTAGGTTTTCACGTCGCCAGAGTACTCCCGCGGCGGTGCGGCTCACGGCACCGAGGGCGACCGGCCGAGCCCTGCCGAGATCTGTCCGTGCCCCCTCGTGCCACCCGGTTCGCACCCGTCTCCCATCCTGACCGGGCATGCTGAAGTCCTGATCGCCCGCCACTCCGGCCGGCGCGCGACAAGAGAGCTGAAACAGTGGCCGGCGCACGCGGCATCACCCTTCCGAAACTGACTCTGGCCACCGAGCGGAGCCGCCCGGCTCCCCCGCGGCCCTTCCTGCAGCGCGGCCGCCGCTTCGCCGAACTCGTGCGTATCGCCCGGAAGAATGGACTGCTGCCGGTGCGGCGGCTCGACTTCACGACCAACCCGAGCGGGGCAGCCGTTCGCGCCGTGCAGGCCGAGGGTCTGCGGGCCGCGCTGGAGGAGGCCGGTGGAGCCTTCGTCAAGATGGGCCAGCTGCTCTCCACCCGATCCGACTTCCTGCCCCCGGAATTCGCCCGGGCCCTCGCGACGCTTCAGCAGAGCGTGAAGCCTGCCCCCTGGGGCGAGGTCGAACGGATGCTGGAGGAGGAGTTTGGCGGACCCCTCGCCGGCGTCTTCGCCAGCTTCGATCCCGACCCCATCGCCGCGGCCTCCATCGGCCAGGTGCACCGGGCGACCCTGATGAACGGCACTGTGGTGGCCGTCAAGGTGCAGCGGCCCGGGATCGTGCCGGAGCTGCGGCGCGACGTCGCCATCGCCGTGCGGGTGACGAACCTGATGAGCCTGACGTCTCCGCAGGCCAGAACTCTGGGCATCAAGGCGGTCGCCGAGGACTATGCGGCCGACCTCGTGCGCCAACTGGACTTCCGGCTGGAGGCGCTGAACCTCTCGGCCATGCGCGCCCTCCAGCTGCGCGGCCCGCGGGCCGGCGACCTGCGTTTCCCCGAGCTGTTCGAGTCTCTGTCCAGCGATCGCGTGCTGGTGATGGAGTACCTGGTCGGCGACACGTTCAGCGACCTGAACGAGACGTCCGACGCGCCTCGGGCCGAGCTCGGCGCCGCCATGCGCACCGTGCTCAGCGCCTTCGTGCGCCAGATCGTCTTCGACGGCGTCTTCCACGCCGACCTGCACCCCGGCAACATCATGCTGCTGGCCGACGGCACCCCCGCGCTAGTCGACTTCGGATCGGTGGGCCGGCTCGACCTGCAGCTGCGGGAGACGATCCAGGAGCTGCTGATCGCTTTCCTCCAGTCCGACACCCAGCTCATCGCCGACGGGCTCCTCAAAGTCGCCCCGCTGCGGGACGGTGCGGACGAGAAGGCGTTCCGCCGCGAGCTGAGCGCGTTCATCACGTTCGAGTTGGGGCCCGGCGCGCGGGTCAGCGTGCTGACCGTGGATGTCCTGGTGGCTATCCTCACCCGGTACGGCGTGGGAATCCCCGCCGAGTTCGTAGCGGCGGCGCGGGCGTTCGCGGTGCTCGAGGGCACCCTGCGCTCCAGCATGCCGGAGTTCGACCTGCTCGAGGAGTCCCGCAGGCTGGCGAGCGTACAGATCCGCGACCAGATGGCGCCGGCCAACGTGCGCGAACTCCTGACCACCGAGCTTCTGGCTCTGCTGCCCAGCGTGCGCCGGCTCCCCCGGCGTTTCGACCAGATCGGGCAGGCCCTCGAGATGGGCAACCTCAACGTCAATGTGCGGCTGCTCGCGGACCAGAACGACCGGCGGCTGCTCACCGGGCTGGTGCGGCAGAGCCTGCTGGCCCTGGTCGGCGGGGCCGCCGGGGTGATGTCCCTGGTCTACCTCACGACACCCGCACCGGCGGACCCGGGGGTCATCAGCACGGTGACGGCCGGGTTCAGCCTGGGTGCCGGCTCCGTGGTGCTGCTGGTTTCGGCGTTCGCGGATTCGCTCGTGACCCGCAGCCGCGCGTGACCCGTGCGACTGAATCGAGCGACTGCCACGTGCGACTGCTACGCGCGTCGGGAAACGACGAAGGCCCCGCCTGAGGCAGGGCCTTCGTCATACGTTCTGGGAGCGGGAGCGGGAATTGAACCCGCGACACAATCATCACAATCGTTCCGATTCAATCAATCGACCCCGCGCTACGAATCTGGTCGTAGCGTTCCGAAATGACGACCTGGATATTGCGTTTTCGCAGCATGGCCCGGTGCGCTTTGGCCGAGTAGGCCTTGTCTGCCAGCACCCGGTCGGGTCGAGTGCGGGCCCGTCCCGGGCCGATCCGGTCGACGCTGAGCGAAGCCATAATCTCCGTGAGCATTGGCGAATCCCTGCCCGGTGCCCAGAAGAACCACAAGCGGGCGCATTTTTCCGTCGCAAAGCTGATGAATCTTGGTGGCCAAACCGCCGCGAGAGCGGCCACTGGCATGATCAGGAGGCTCTTCCAACAGATTCGTGTACTTCGACAGGGCCCCCGTGATGCGCGGAAGGTTCGTCGCATGTTGATGCACCCGATATCTTCGGAACCAGGCGGCCCTGCAGCTCAACGTGCTGGGAACCCTGTTGGCTCGGGCGGAGCGGTATCGGATCGAGCGGGAGGTGTGGGCGTGGTGGCAAGCCGCACTGACCAACATGATGTCAACGCCCAGATCTCGGCCGCGGCGCCCGCATGTATCGAGCCGGCCGTTGTTTGAGGCGAGCACGCCGGGTGAGCGGTTGTGGCCGCGGTATCCGCGAGCCAGCACGAACCGGGCCGATCACCGTTCCGCGCTCGATCTGGTGGGCGCGGGACTGCTGAGCCCGGAGAACCGGTGGCAGCACCTGGGCGAGGTCGCGTAGGTGATTCCATTCGCGGAGATAGTCTTGGTCAGGTCTTCAGGAATGCGGCCTTGGAAGAATGCGAGAACTTCGCTGATGTCCGGTTCGTCCCAGAGGGAGATCTCGGGGACGCTGATCAGCTCGCTCATGGGCCCCACGATTAGTTTCACGAAGATCGTTTCCCGGTGATATTGACCGTGGGCAGGTTGAGTGATTCGGTTGTCTGACTAATGCCGAGGGCGGTGACGAGGTGGAAAAGTGCGCCGGAGAGGGCATCAGCGGTGAGGAAAGATGCCCCGCTGGAGGAGATTCGCCTCATGAGCTCACTTTTCCCCCACCCCGCTGGGTATTCAAGCCCCCGTTGGGATGAGGTCACCTAGGAATAGTCTCAGTCCAAGCTCCGGCGTGACAGTGGCCCCGCTTCCACGCTGAGCTTCCCTGTCCCCGGCCCCGGCACGGAGACAGCACCTTGCACAACCAAGCTCATGCCCTTTCGGAACGCGACGAAATAGCGGCGCAGCCGTCGGAGCCATTTCCCGGTGGAGCTGCTTCGCGGCACAGAGATTGTAAAGTGATATCGCTCTAAATGATGGCGGCTACGCCAGCACAACCGTAGGGACCCGCGTTCGCGGGCACCGCGTCTCGCGTCGTTATAGGCGGCTTAGGACTCCGAGTGCGTCACCGAGTGCACTCGAGATTGAGCGGCCTGCCGGGTTGCGGTGCCATTGTTCAAGTGCGGAGAAGTAGCCGAAGACTAAGGCAGACGACTTGATATGGGCTTCCGAGGTGGTGAGTCCACCGGATGCGGCGAGGATTGGAGCGATCCGATCGACTGCGTTGGCCAGCATCTCGTAGGAAGACCTGCGGACGGATGGTTCGTCGAAGAAGTAACGGATGCGTCGACGCGCAAGGCTCCCCTCCGGAATGTGCTGATCAGGTGATGGCTCAAACCGAGCCACGATGGCGCGCACCGTGCCGAGTAGGTCAGTGTTGTCGATGACAGCAGCAAGTTCGGCCTCGCTCAGGGTGTCGAAGTCATCGGCAAGGACGATCCCTTCCTTGGTGCCGAAGTATCGGTAGACCGTAGAAGGAGAAACCTCGGCAGCTTCTGCAATGTTCTCGACTATTACGTGCTGGAAGCCACGCTCGTCGAACAAGTCCAACGCTATCTGTTGAATGTGACGCATCGCCGCGCGTCGCTTGCGATCCCGCAATCCTAATGCCATCTCCCCATGATACTACTAGTGACTTGCATTTGACTTGCAGTGCCATAATTTTATATAGTCACAATCAACTGATAGTCACTGTCGAATGGGGTGTTATGAAGACGGAACGCACGGCATCGCGGCAGGTCGCGTTGTCGATCTGTGTTGGTATGGGATTGGCTGGGACGGTAGTGGCCCTCATCTTGATGGCTGTCGACCAAGTGAGTAGTGACAGTATTGCCGCCCACGTCCAGGAGCTCTACGAACCGTTTGGCAAGATCCCTGACCCGATTGTTCCCTGGATTTTCTTGTACAGCATCTTCGCGGTCGGGGTGGTCGGGTGGGCGATCGCGTCCGTTGGCGCATGGCGCAAAGCATGGTGGTCTCGGTGGTGGTGCGCGGCCACCTTCTGCGTGGGTAGTGCGCTGCTAATTTTTGCGGCGGTTGTCTCCGAACACGGCTCCCCCATCCTGCCGCTGCCGTGGCGCATAGTGAGCATCGCCGTGGCCGCGGTCGGCGCGATCACCACAATGATCGCCTGGCTTCCCACCACTGATCGGATAACGGAATGAGCATCCCCACTTCGTCCACGCGCCTGGGGTAAGTCTCCTCACCAGAATGAGGTCTTCGTTCAAGCCGGATAACCCTGTGTCCACTAACCACGGCCAAAGCTACGCCGCCGGGTCCACCAGTGGCGTGTTTGGGTGGTGCTAGGTCTGGTGGGGGCCTTGGGCTGTTTATAGCGCCCGCCCAGACTGGTGCTGTGAGGCTGTTGATCATCACGGGCTGTGCGGTCCCCGACGCACACGGCGCCGTGGCCTATTCCGCAGGGCAGATCCGCCGGCAGGTGCTCGAGGTGATGGGAGCGAGAGCTAACTGTGCACCCGACTCGCGGCACATCGCCGAGTGCGGATACCTGGTGAGCCTGGTCGCGACAAGTCAGACCGCCTATGAATCGCTCGGCCGCGGAATTCGCTTTCGCGCCTGCGACACCCGCAATCTCACTCGGTTCTCGTACCACCCTGGGAGATAGCGGTGGGCGGCAACACAACGCCTGCCCCTGAGAGTACGTCGGGGGCGGTGTTCGAAGTAGGCGAGAGCTGAGATTTCAGGAGCGGTGGTGGGAGCCGGCCAGGGTGGGGATCTGATCGGCGGGGTCGTCCGTCCCCTCTGGGACGTCGTCGGCGGGCACCAATCCTGCGTCGATAGTGTCGTCGGTGTTCAGGCGTACCAGCTGGTCGCGGGTGAACCCGAAGAACCAGGTGGCGAAGAATCCCACGGTGTAGGCGACGATCAGGCCGCAAGCGTAGCCGAGTGCGGCGGCGCCCCAGCCCTGGCTGCCCTGGAGCAGTGGGAACAGCGAGACGTCACTGGCGCCGATGGCGATCGCGCCGACGGTGTAGCCGAGCTGATCGAATAGGCCGATTACTGCGCCGCCGAATGCGCCGCCGATGCAAGCGGTGATGAAGGGGCGGCCCAGCGGCAGGGTGACGCCGTAGATGAGTGGCTCGCCAACGCCGAGGAATCCTGCGGGCAGTGCACTCTTGATGGTACGTCCGATGCTGGTGTTGCGGCGGAGCCTGAAGAACACGGCGATGGCGGCACCGATTTGGCCGGCGCCGCCCATGGCCAGGACCGGCAGCAGGGTGGTGTAACCGACCTGTTCGATCAGGGTGGTGTGGATTGGGGTGAGTGTTTGGTGCAACCCGGTCATCACCAACGGCAGGAACAGCCCGCCGAGGACGAAGCCAGCGAAGACACCCGCAGTGCTCAGCAGCCAGGTGGCGCCGATACCGATCTGGATAGACACCCAGCCGGCGGCCGGCATCAGTAGGAACAGGGCGGCGAGGCCGGCGATCAGCACGGTCGACGTGGGCACGATGAACAAGGCGAGCACGTCGGGCGCCCATCTGCGGGCCCACCGCTCGACGTAGGCGCCCAGGATGGCGGCGGCCATGGCGCCGAGAACCCCTCCCTGGCCGGGGGCCAGTTGCTGACCCCAGACGACGATGTTTGCGACTCCAGGAGCCACAATGATTCCCCCGATAACGCCGCCGATGATGGGTGTGCCGCCAAACTCTTTGGCAGCGTTCATCGCAACGAACACGGCGAGTAGGGCGAAGAACCCGCTGGACATGACGCTGAAGATCGGAGACAGGGTGGCCAACCACGGAACCTGGCCGCTTGTGGCCAGGTTGGTCAGGATTCCGTTGATGCCGGCGATGAGTCCGCAGGCGATCAGCGCGGGGATCAGTGGGACGAAGATGTTGGAGATGCGCCTCAGAGCGTTCTTGACCGGGGTGTTGTTGCGCTGCTTGTTCTGTTGCCGGATGGCCGCACCTTTGTCGGCCAGCTGAGCGGCCGAGGAGGCAGCCGACCCTTCCGCGCGGGCGGCGCTGAGGGCCGACTCCACGTCGATGGCCACCCGGTCGACCAGACCCGGGCCCAGCACGATCTGGCAGTTATCGCCGGGCAGCGCGGCGAGCACCCCGGCGATCGCACGCAGTGCGGCGACATCGACTCGATCCTGGTCACGGACGCCGACACGCAATCGGGTCATACATTTCTCGACGTCGATGATGTTCTCGGCGCCGCCCAGACCAATGAGCAACTGGTCTGCGATGACTCGTGAGTCGGCCATGACTGATGTCCTTTCGAGCAAAGTGCGGGGTTGCACGGGGCTCCTAGCGGGATGGAGAACCCGGGCTACAAAATTATGTCGTAATATGAAAATAGCTTTCACAGACTTAGGAGTCAAGAGGTAATTATTTTCACCACTCGTCTGCGTTGTTGACGGCAGGTTTCGACAATCCCCAGGCTGAAATCTCTGCTGCGCTGCTGCGCACTGGTCACCGGGGAGATCAGGTGTGGCTCTGATGCACTTAAACGAGTGGACCATTTTGCAGTTGATGTAGTTATTTTGAAACCGTAAGTTGTAGTCCCTCAGTAACGGAGTCAGGCAGGCCACGACCCTGTCGGAACCACACGGGTGCGCCGTATGTGGCGGGTAACGCCTGTGCGACCGTAACTGTCGCGAGGACGGCGGTGGCCGAAGTGTTCGGAGCGACAATAGCCGGCCGGAGCCGACCCACGGAAGAGTCAGGAGCCTCAAAAAAAACCGCGTAATCCCGTGTCCGCTGAATCAATCTCGCTGACTTGGCTATCCGCACAATTGCCGCGATCCTCGTTAGAAGCAGGAGTACGGCTGGGCTCTTTCGTAGACTTGCGTGTAGCGCGTGCGCCACAGGGTCCGAGTTTTCGCTCGACTCTTAGAAACTGCGGCTGCGCGTTATGGGCACTACGGAGCCTGAAATGTAGGACGCTTCGGGTGAGGCTAGGAAAACGTAGGCGGCGGCGAGTTCGGCTGTTTGTCCTGCCTGGCCCAGTGGGGTTTCCCGACCGAGAGTGGACAGCTTGTCTGGCCATGAAGTTACGGGGATAAGCGGCGTCCAGACTGGCCCGGGCGCGACTGCGTTGACCCGAACCCCGGCTGGGCCTAATTCTTGGGCGAGCGCCCGTGTGAACGCTACGAGTGCGGCTTTGGTCATGGCATAGTCGATCAACACCTGTGCGGGGCTCGATGCCGGGATTGATGACGTGGAGATGATCGATGCTCCCGGCCAGAGGTGCGGGATGGCGGTGCGCGCGATCCACAGAGTCGCATAAAGATTGGTTTTGAAGACCCGGTCGAATTCTGCCGTTGACAGGTTTTCTGGACCGTTCCGGTTTTTTTGGTAGGCGGCGTTGAGCACCAGGATATCCAAGCCGCCGAGGGTTGCCACGGTATCCTTTACGAGGTTGACGCAGTGGGTTTCCTCGCGGATGTCGCCCGGGATGAGCAGGACGGTGCGGCCGGCGGCCCGGATCTGCTCTGCCGTGAATTCGGCATCCGTCTGTTCGTCAGGCAGGTAGGAGATCGCAATATCGGCACCATCTTTGGCGTAGGCGATGGCCACGGCCCGGCCGATGCCTGAGTCGCCGCCTGTGATGAGTGCCCGCCTCCCGACAAGTTTTCCGGCGCCATGGTAGGTGTCTTCGCCACGATCCGGGCGGGGCTTAGTCGCCTCGGTCAGGCCGGGTTGACTCTGTTCCTGCTTGGGGTTGCCGCCGGTGATGTATTTCGTCCTTGGGTTGTCGTTTTGGTTCGTCAAGGCGTGACTCCCTATCGAAAATCGGTGGATGTTGCCGGTTGAGGGAGCACGGCTGACCGCCGTCAGATGACTTCTGTGAGCCGGTGAGTCATCAGCGGATGCGGGCGGCATTGGTCGTTCGCGCGCGGAAGCCGCCGCTAATCTGCACGAGGGCGGGGAGCTGTAGGCCGAGGAGATTATCGAAGGAAAAGAGCACCTCGTTGACAATCCGGCTGGCTTCCCGAGGTGAGATTCCTCGGCGGCAGGTGATGGCCACCTTCAGTGCTGACTGGTTCTTGACGCGGTAGGTGGAGACGTGGGAGGCAACAAGTTCCGGTCGGTTTGTGAGAGCATCTTGGATGGCGTGCTCGGCCACTCTCGACTCGATGACAACCGCGCCACTGCTGGTTTTTCCGTTTAGTGAGACGATCCGGCCGGTGTGCCCTTGGCCTTGACGCAGGCAGAAGGTGACCAGCACCGCGATGAGCAGCACTCCAGCGGCGAGGACGATGAGCCATAACCAGCTGCCGCTGACCGGGATCAAGGATTCGGGAAAGGGGGTGGCCTGAAGCCACCGGGTTGCCCTATCGATGCCAACACGAGTTGCGTTCGTCCAGCTGTCGCGGACGAGCGGAACAAGTGCCACCAGGGCCAGGGTCGCGCCACCGGTCAAGACGAGGAGTCCGACCAGGAAAACAAAGATGCGGTTGAGGATGCGATTGGTGGAGTTCATCCGCCCACCCTCCCCGTGGAGACAACAACGACCTTCGCGTGCAGGGAACGCAGCAATCCAAAAGCCTCAATCTGTTCGCGCACGGCCGTGAGCACCGCCTGCTGATCGATCGCCGTTCCAGAGGTAGGAGTGAGGTGCACGGTGGCGCTACGGGGGGTCACGGTGACCCGCGCGTTGTCTGGGGCCAACCCAGCGACGCGGGCCGCTTCACGAGCCAACGCGGATGCGATCACCTCGTTGTCGACGATGGTCGCGGCCCGTTCGGTCTCGAGCAGATGGCGAGATCGCCGGCCAGGAGTGACAGCCACGACAAGGAGAAGCAGCCCGATGAGGGCGCCGGTGAGGCCGAGCCCGCCCACGAACACGGGCGGTGCAGAGGAAACGCCTGCGACCGCGCCCGCCATACCCGCGGGGGTCGCGAGGAGCCCCGGCCGGCCGAGCAGATTCAACACGATCTCGATCATGAGCCAGAGGCAGGCGGCGATGGCCAGGATCGCGAGAGTGATCGCTGCAACCGAACGCGACGAGTAAAGCTCGCGACGGCTGATCCGTTGGTAGGTGGAACGATACTTAGTCATCGAACGCGGCCCTCTGGTCGAATGTCGGCACCGGTGAGCCGCACGGTCACCCGGGACAGGGTAGAACCGGTCAACTCGCCCACCCGGTAATGAATGTGCTGCCTGGCGTGCTCGGCCCGCTCCAGAATCGTGCCCCCGGTGCGAGTCACGACGGAGGGATCCCGGTGCACACGGGTGAGCGCAACGACCCGGATGGGGGCGCTGACCGTGAGGGCGAGGTTGCCCTGATCATCGGTGATCTCGGCACCGACCGCCGAGGGGTCAACGCCCAGAGCGTCCGCCGCGACCGCACACACTAACCGATTCAAAGCACGAGTCGAGACGGTGGTCCGGCCATTTTTGAGCACCGTCGGCGACAGCGTATGACGGGCCGCTGTGTCGGAACTGAGGGTTGTCATGACGACGACCGCTTGCCCCGGAATGCGTCAACCAGGTTCGCAACGCTCAGCTTTCCGTCCATAATCCGCCCGACGATCGCGCCGACCGCCATGGCCGCGGCCACGAACACGCATGGCCAAAAGCCAAGGACCAGCCACGTCAGAGCAAGCACGGCTCCGAACACAGCCCCCGTTTTCGCCAAGGTGCTCACTGAACCCGAGCCTCGGACTTCTCGTCCTTGTCGTCGGTCGGCAGGTACACGTCGTTGATGTTCACGTTCACCTCGGTGACCTCCATTCCAACCAGATCTTCGATCACACGGATCACGGCAGACCGCACCCGCTCGGCCACATCCTGCAGGGCCATGGGGTACTCCGCGACAATGGTGACGTCGGCCGCGACCTGAGTTTCTCCGACCTCCACGTTGATGCCCTGGCTCACGTCCGAGGTGTTCAGGGCATCGCGGATGGCACCGAGCGCCCGGGCGGCTCCGCCGCCAAGAGCGTGCACACCACTGACCTCACGGGCTGCAATGCCGGCGATCTTTGCCACCACAGCGTCGTTGATCACGGTCTTGCCGCGGCCGGGGGTCGCCGAGGCGGAGTTCGGTGCGGTGGAAAGAGTAGGTCTGGTGAGATCTGCCATGGGAGGCTCCTTGTTCGTGTCCCCTGAACGGGACGTATTGCAATGCTTAATATGTAGACGCATGCCACGACGCGTTCGTCACACCCGGTGCTACAGTTCCCAGCGAATCGAGGGGCAAACATTTCAGATAGCAAGAGCAGGGCACTGCTGGCCCACGCCGACGACCGCACCTTGGTGGACCGCGCTGTTGACGGAGACGTTCGAGCATTCGAAGTGATTGTGCGACGGCACGGCCCGTAGGTACGCGCCCACGCGACCCGCAACCTGGGCTGCAGCCACGATGCAGACGATGTCGTACAGGACACGTTCATCACGGCATGGGCGAAGCTATCGACCTTGAAAGATTCTGCGCTGGTAAGAAGTTGGCTGATGCGCATCGCCAGCCACAAGAGCATTGATCGAATCCGCGCACGGCGGCAGAACTCCAACCTCGACGACGTCGGCGTGCCCGCATCGGAGGACCATTCACCGACGCAGATAGTGGAGGCGCGTTCGTGTAACGAGGCACTCTCCCAAGTCTTGTCCGCCCTTCCGGAGGATCAACGACAACGCTGGGACCTAGAGAGTTTGGGGACTACCGTTATTCGGAGATCGCTGAGGAACTCGACTTACCCCTTTCTACCGTTCGCGGGCTGCTTGCTAGCGCCCGCGGAACTTTGATTCGCGAGATGGAGGCCTGGCGGTGACGACTCGGAAACGCCCGCCTCACCCCCGGCCTGGTACGAGTCAAATGACGAACCTGACCTCCTTGATGGCCACACCATTGACGAACTCAGCGACTACCTCGACCGAGGCAAGATGCCCACCGACCCGTCGATCGACACATCGGCTGCGTGCCAGATGGCGATGGCCTCCCTTGAGCGCCTGCGCGGCGCAATGAGCACGCTGCTCCGGGATGAGGCAGAAGAGCAACCGGCCCGAGACGACAACTGGGTCACCGCCATCCCGGACAGGATCGTGCTCGACGTCCGGTCCGGGCGCGACATCCCCATCTCGCACCCGTCGCCGAACGCGCAACTCTTCGTCACCGAGGGAGCTGTCCGCGGACTCGTTCGCGCGGCAGGCGATACCGTCGACAACCTCATCGTGGGTCGATGCCGGCTCGACGGGGAGCTCACTGTGCTGGGAGCTCCGATCACGGTCACGGTCGATGCCAGGGTCTGCAAGGGTGAGAACATTCCCCCCCTTGCCGACAAGTTGCGAGACACGCTCGTCGGCGCGCTACGCACCCACACCGAGCTCGCCATCGCGGGCATCGACGTGATCATTCGCGACATCTACCTCACTAAGCCAGAGCACGGCGAAGAAGAAGCAACACCATGACGGATGCCGCCGAGCTCGCAGGGAATCTCGAAGTTATCGTAAGGTCTGTCGCGGGGGTGACAGCCTTGTACCCGACCACGCCGATCGTCGTCACGATTGTCGGGTCTGTTGTCGATGCCCTTACGCAGCGGGAAAAGGCACCGAAACTAGTTACCGTGACGACGGGAAAGGCCAGCCTGAGCGTGACCGCGAGAATCGGCGTCGCCGACGCAGCGTCATCCACCGAGGTGTGCCGACGTGTGCATGACACGATCGCCGCGAATCCCGCCATTTTGGCGCTTGCCCCCATCAACACCATCTCTGTGACGGTTGCCAGCATCGGCTAGAAGTACGGCCATTTTCCGCCGAGCGTGACGAAACGGCCGGTAGCTGCGTCTTTGACGTGTGGCACTCTTGCGCTCGGTTCGCATCGCAACGCGCCCCTTCACTTAGGACAGGCGCGACACACGAAGTGACCCTGTCGACCAATCGGCGCGACCCATCCCTGGAGGTTGACATGCAAAACGAATTCACCAACGCCCTTGCAGTTGGGCTGGCTGCTCTCGGACTTTGTCCCGAAGCTTCTGTTGTTCCTGGTCATTGTGATCGTCGGCTTGATCGTGGCGAAGCTGATCTCCAAGGTGCTGGCGAAGCTGCCCGGAAAGGTGGACTTTGACCGCGTTGTGGAGCGCGGCGGTGTGAAAAAGGCCTTGGCCAGCTCGTCCATGGACGCGTCGGACATCATCGCAAAGATTCTGTAGTACACGCTGGTGTTGTTCGTTTTACAGTTCGCATTCGGAGTATTCGGACCCAACCCGGTCAGTGATCTGCTCGCCGGGATCATCGCTTTCTGCCGAAGATCATCGTGGCAATCATCATCGTCATCGCCGCGGCCGTTGCCGCGGGCATGAAGACCCTCATCCAGGGCGCCCTCGGCGGCCTGATCAAGCCCATACAGGCCCGCTGGGAGTCCTACCTCGTCAAGCCGAGGAAGAAGCCCCGAAGATGAGAGAACAGGCCAAGGACGCTCCCAGCGTGAAAGAACAGGCCGAGCAGGCGAAGAACAAGATGCAGAACAGCATGAATTCCGCCGGCACCGGCAGCACCCGCCGCACGAACATCGTGCGCTAGCAGACCGGTCCCGCGTGAGTATTACTCGATGGGTGTCCGGTTTGGAATTGGCGGCGCTTAATTCTGAACTGGTCACCCGGGTGGCCGAGCACATCCTCAGCCATTGGAAAGATGGCCTATCCTCGCTCCATCCATCGCACTGGTGGATCCCTGCCCCACTGCGGCCACAGCGATATAAGCAGAAGCAGGTCCAACGCCACACCGCCCGCGAACGGTGGACCCTTCGGTGGCCAACACCTCGAAGCCCTCGCCATTCATGTGAACCGTGTCAATGCCAAGGTGGACCAGGATCCCGGTCCCCGATGTGGACTGGATGACGAAGGCGTGCGGCTGGACCCGGACGAGGGTGCCACTCACCGGCGCACGAGCCGTCACGGGGCCGATTTCCGGGGAGGGTTGAATGCCACTCCCCCGCCGACGATTTCCTGGGCGAACACGGGGTCGGGAACATCGCTGAGCGAAACCACGGTGCCGCGCAGGGGGCTGAGGAGGTTTTCGGGCATGGCGGTGTCTCCTGGAGTGTGACGTGCGGGGAACTGCAGACGAATCGAGAGTTGTTATGGTCGTCAGCGATGCACGCCCGTGCCATACGATGCGACCCGCGGCAGTGGGTGACGGTTCGCTCAGGGTGACGTGATGGCGGTGCGGACGTCGCCGTGAGCCTGTTCGAGGCGAGCGGTGGCCGTGGGGAAATCAGTGTCGGTGAGCAGCATGACCACGGCGGTCTTGGCATGTCCGCCGGCCTGATCGATTGCAGCGGCGGCGGTATCCGGATCCGCCCCGGTGGCGTCGCTGACGATGCGGCGGGCCCGGTCGACCAATTTGGCGTTCGTGGGTTGGACGTCGACCATCAGGTTGTGGAAGACTTTTCCGGTGCGGATCATGCTGGCGGTGGAGAGCATGTTGCACACCAGCTTTTGCGCCGAGCCTGCCTTCAGCCGGGTAGAGCCGGTCAGGACCTCGGGTCCGGTGTCGACCTCGATGGCGACATCGGCGTGTCTGCTGATCTCCGCGCCGAGATTGCAGGCGACGGAGACGGTGGCCGCCCCAACGCTTCGGGCATGGTCCAGACCGCCGATGACATAGGGGGTTCGGCCGCTGGCGGCGATGCCGACGACCACGTCAGCGACGGTGAGTCCGACTGCCCGCAGGTCGTTCACCGCGAGGTCGGGATCATCTTCGGCACCTTCGACGGCCTGGAGGAACGCACGCTCCCCGCCGGCGATAAGCCCGAGGACTTCCCCGGGGTCGGTACCGAACGTCGGTGGGCATTCGACGGCGTCCAGCACCCCGAGTCGGCCGCTGGTGCCGGCACCTAGGTAGATCAGCCGTCCGCCGCGGCGGCGGGCGCCCACAATCGCATTTACTGCGTTCTCGATCGCCGGTAGTGCCGCCGCCACCGCAACCGGGACTGTGCGGTCCTCTTGGTTCATCACGGTGAGCAGGTCCGCGACGGACATCGTGTCCAAGTCAGTGGTGTGGTCATTTGCGGTCTCGGTGCCCAATGTGGCGAGTGCCATGGTGTTGTCCCTGTTCCTGGTGTTGTTGAAGCTATTCATGGTTGTTTGTTTCGTCCCGGATGAGAGGTGACGGCGGCGTAGGTGCGTTCCAGCGCGGCTCGGGCACCGGGTAGCGTTTGTGCGACGCCGACAAAGATGGCGTCGACGAGCAGGAGCTGCCCGGTGCGGCTGGCCATCGCTGCGGAACGGAAGCCAAACTCTCGACCCGCGGTGACCAAGACGTGTTCGCCGTGGGCCGCCAATCGGGAGCGGGCGGCGCCAGTGATGGCCACCGTGCCGGCGCCGGTCGACCGGGCCGATTGCAGTGGCGCGACGGTGCCGGGGTTCTCTCCCGAGTGGGAAACGCCGATGGCCAGGTCGGCGGGGCCGAGCAGCGAAGCGCTGACCATCGCCGCGTCGTGTTCGGTGTACGCCCGGGCGACCAGTCCGACCCGGTTCAATTTCGCAGTTAGATCCTCCGCGACCAGGCCAGACGCGCCGATGCCATACACGTCGATCCGGCGAGCGGCCCGGATCAAATTGATCACTTTCTCCAGGGCGACGGGATCGACGAGTTCGGCGGTGGCGCGGAGCTGTTCAGACTCGAACGCGGCCAGCTTGGTCAACACCACGCCGATCCGGTCGCCGTCGGCGATGTCGGCGCCCACCGGGACACCACCGTCGTGGTTCGCACCACCCTGCGCAGCCAGCGCGAGCCGGAGCTGCGGGTATCCGTCAAAACCGAGACGCCGAGCGGTGCGGACCACGCTCGCGGTGCTCGTCGACGCGCATTCGGCGAGCTCGTTGACTGTCAGAGCCGACGCCGCCGTGGTGTCAGACAGCAGGACCCGCCCGATCCGGCCCTCCGCCGGGGTCAGGCCAGGCAACATCGCCCGGAGCCTCGCGACCACATCTGACGGAGCCGGAGTGGTTGGTCCGATGAGCTCACGCCTAGCATCGGTCGAGACGCCACGATCAGGAGCATGCCTGTAGTCCTTCTTGGGTGTCATGGGCGCCCTCCTCCCCTCGGGTTGCAGTCTCGGGGCCATCCCGAGCCTGTAACAAAGTTACACTTTTTTGAACCGATAATGTCAAGAGTTTCTATGGTTTCTCCCATGACGGATTGGCGGCAAAGCAGATCCGCGTACCGCCTCAGCAGCCTCTGAAAGCCAGTCCCAGCGCGCGATGAGAGAAGCACGCGCCAAGAATGCGCTCATCGCAGCGCTCGAGCCGCCGCGTCGCGATCATGCTCCGCGCAGCCCCTCCAGTTTTTCGTCGCAAGGCGGTGAAGGTGGAACGCACGCCCCAGTGCTCAGGGGCTACCCGCGAACCGAGCAGACAGCGGACCGCTGATGCGCGCGCCGACTCACGACAAGCCCGCGGATCACCCGGTCAGCCAAGCGGAGTGACTTGATTTCTCTTTGCTTTGTCAAACGATTTATGCGGATACGGCGCAGGAACGCCTTGCAGGGTCCAATCGCGCAACAGGTGTGTGCGGCGCACCTCGTAGTGAGCGCAAATCACGAGGATCCGCCCGATCACAGGAGGTCAAGTCCCATGGCACTTCTCACCCAACACTCCCTGTCAGGTTTCATCGCCTCGGAGCCACAGCAATCCGTCACCGAGAGCGGCGACACCCGCTTCTACGTGCGAATCGGACAGCCGCACTTCCGCCGCGAAGAAAGCGGCGACTTCACCATGCTCGAGCCGAGCTTTCACGACCTCGTCGCCTACCGCGCCACCGCCGACCGCGCGGTCGCCCGGTTCGCGAAGGGCGCCAGCTTCGTGCCCTGAGACCTGCGACTCTTGGACGCAGTACATCGGAAGAGAGGCCATCGCTCTTCTGAGCGAGGACGGCCTTTGCTCGGACGGCACTGCCGGGTCACTGGTCGACGCCTCCACCGTGGAGAACCAGCCCGGGAGCGGTTTCGCGAGGAACGAGGCTGGCAACTATGCCGGCATGACTCATGCATGTGTGCGTACCGCTAGCCGGTAGCGGCAACTCGAACGACGATGCCTTCCTGAATCTTGGGCGCGACTACCCGGATAACGGGCGACTCCAAATCGTGCTCTGGGACATCGGCGGCGTGGAGCCCATCCCGCACGGAACGACTTCGTGCACGATGGGTGAAATCACGCTGTGCGAGGGCGTCGCTCAGGTCGAGCTGGAATTCGCCGGTCAGGTCGAAATCTACGAAGAGGCACCCGTCGGCGCTCCCCTACACCCTGCTCTCGACCGCCCTCTCACTGGCCCCTGGCGATGTAGATTTCAGGGGTCAATATGTTGGGGTGCCGGCACCCCGGCGGGAGCGTCCTAGGGGAAACTCCGACGGAACCTCCCCCTCGGAACCGGACTGCGCGGCCTACTCTGGCAGGAGTCGCATGTGGCCCATCCGTAAGGAAATCCCGCTCACATGCGTTTCAGTGGTCGATAGGCAACTTCCTGGCCGTCCCTCACCGAAATGTTGCGAGACGCGGGACCGAATGGACGCGCAACGAAGCATTGCCCGAAACTCAGACCTAGACCGTAGTCTAGAGCAGAGCTGGGTGGCATCGGATCAAAAAGAAAGGCCCAGTGACCGACAGAATTCCTGGTCAAAGGGCCTTTATGTGTAGCGGGAGCGGGAATTGAACCCGCGACACCACGATTATGAGCCGTGTGCTCTAACCAACTGAGCTACCCCGCCACGACCTGTCGGCTGCAAGAGCTTCCAAGCCAGAGCCCCCTGTGGGAATCGGACCCACTACCTCTTCCTTACCAAGGAAGTGCTCTACCAATGAGCTAAGGGGGCGAAGCATCCGTGTGAACGAAAACCAAGCCAAATTTCGGCAACCGGTAAATATTATCACCAAGTCGGCCGGCTCGATGACCGTGGGGTGGAATCGGGCACCGAAACCCCCGGCAGCGCCCACGCGGTGAAGCTCGGCCCGTCCGTTTCCAGACGGATGCGCCCGCCCGCCACGCTGACGGCGGCGTCGCCCAGGAGCCGGGTCGGCTCCCCTGCCACGGACCCGAGCGGCAGTGTCACCGCGCACGCGGCGCGGGCCGCGACCAACAGCACCGACTCCTCCGCACACTCGCGCACGTAGACGAGCACATCCGCGCCCACGTGCACCCAGCGCATCCCGCCGCCGTTCAGGGCCGGGTGGGCGGTGCGCAAGCGGATCAGCGCCGCGTACAGGTCGATTGTGGCCGCCACCTCGGAGTCACCCGCCGTATCCCACGGCATGGGCGTGCGCGAGCCCTCGCCGTCGTCGCCGGCCAGGCCGAATTCGTCGCCGGCGAAGACCACCGGGATGCCCGGCAGGGTCGCGCTCAGCCCGAAGGCGACGGCCACTCCCCCGTCGATCGCATGGGTGCGGAACCTTGGAGTGTCGTGCGTGTCGAGGGCGTTCATTGTAGCCAGGCGAGTGCGCCAGGGGTAGCCGGCCGTGAACCGGAGGTGGGCGTCCACGAACGCCCGCCCGTCGGTCAGCGGGATGGTGCCGTAGGGCAGCCCGAAGAATGTCGAGGGGCTGTGCGGCTTCGAGAGCCAGCTCCACACCGGTCGGGTGAAGGTCGTATAGGTCATCGCGCCGTGCCAGCCGTCGCCCTGGAAGTCGTCCGAGGCATCATTGGTCGATTCGCCGAGCAGGATGGTGTCGGGGTTCTCCGCGATCATGGTGCGGCGGATGGTCTGCCGCACCAGGGCGTTCAGGTCCTCCCCCTGCAGGCGGCCGGTCATGTTCGCCACATCGATGCGCCAGCCGTCGAGGTGGTAGGGGGCCCGCAGCCACTTCGCCACCACCGACTGCGGGCCCTCGATGAACCGGCGGCGCAGCTCGATCGAGGTCCAGTTGAACTTCGGCAGGCTGGGTACCCCGAGCCAGGACGCGTAGTCCTCGTGCCGGTCGTCGAGCCAGTAGTAGAAGGCGCTCTCGACGGCATCCGGGGCGCGGTGCGCCGCCCGGAACCACTCGTGCCGGTTGCCGGAGTGGTTCGAGGTGAGGTCGCCGATCACCTTGAAGCCCCGCTCGTGGGCAGCCTCGACCAGCCGCACGAGGGCAGCGTCGCCGCCCAGTGCCGGGTCGACCACGTCGAAGCTCCGCGCGTCGTAGCGGTGGCTCGAGCCGGCCGGGAACACGGGTGTCAGGTAGAGCAGGGTGACGCCGAGCCGTTCGAGGTGGTCCAGGTGCAGGACGATGCCGTCGAGGTCCCCACCGTAGAACTGGTGCGAACGGGCCGGTTGCTCCGCCGCTACCGGGTCACCCCACGCCGCGGGCACGGCCCAGGTCGGCTTCTCGCGCAGCGCGGCGGCCGTGGAACGCCCGAAACGATCCGGGAAGATCTGGTACATCACGGTCGACGCGACCCAGTCCGGCGGTGCCGGATGGCTGAGCAGCTTGAAGTCCTCCGCGTCGACGGTCTCGAAGGAATGCACCCCGGCGGCGTTCAGCCACCAGTGCCCGCCGTCGGCCCGGTTGATCAGGAACCGGTAGCCGTTGACCGGGTTCAGGATCTCGACCTCGGCCTCCCACCACCGCCAGCCCTCCGCCGCGCCGAGTAGGCGGGCGTCGTGGAAGCGCGGTTCCCGGTCGGGCGTCGAACGCACGTGCACGGATGCGACGGCGCCCCACGCCTCCGGCACCCGCACCCGCACGCCGACCGTGTCGCCCGGCCGCGGCGCCTGGTCCGAGACGTACAGGGCCGACCCGTCGTGGTGCGGGAGCATGCGCGCCCTACTTCACCGATCCGGCGGTCAGGCCACCGACGATGTACTTCTGCAGCCAGAGGAACAGGGCCATCACGGGCAAGGCCGCGAGCACGGCGCCGGCCGCGAAGACCGAGTAGTTGGTGGAGAATTTCTGAGACACGAACTGGTAGAGGCCCACCGCGAGGGTCTGATTCTCGGGGCTGATCAGCACGATGCTCGCGATGACGAACTCGTTCGTCGTGCCGATGAAAGAGAGGAGGCCGACGACCGCCAAAATGGGTGCGACCAGTCGCAGGATGATCGTGAAGAAGATGCGAGCGTGACCAGCACCGTCCAACTTGGCGGCCTCGTCGATCGAAGCGGGAATCGTGTTGAAAAATCCGTACATCAGGTAGGTGTTCACCCCAAGAGCCCCGCCGAGGTAGACCATGATCAGGCCGACCTGCGAGTCCAGTCCGATCGCCGGGAAGATATCAGAGATGCCGTTGAGCAGAAGGAATATCGCGACGACAGCCAACAGTTGGGGAAACATCTGCAACAGTACGAGCGTGAGCAGTCCCCCCCGGCGACCGAAAAAACGCATCCGGGAGAAGGAATATGCCGCAAGGGCCCCCAAAAAAACCGTGCCGATCGAGGTGATTACTCCGATGATCAGGGTATTGCCGTACCAGGCGGCGTATGGCTGTTGGGGCAGGTTGAAGAGCGTCACAAAGCTGCCGAGGCTCACCTCGCTGAATAGCCCATTTGCGGTGATCAGGGTGCCACCGGGTTGCAGCGCTGCCGAGAGCACGTAGACAAGGGGGAACGCCGAGAACACGGCCATGAACACGCCGATCAGGTGGCGCCATCCCGTTGCTTTGAACCAGCGCTTGAACTGGAATGACGAATTTCTCACGACGATGCGGTCGCTAGTCTCCCGATTGTTGACCTGCATGTCAGTTCAGCTCCTCTAGTGCCTTGGTCTGCCTAAAGCTGATGATCGACACGATCGCGACCAGCAGGAAAATGATGATGGAGAACGCACTCGCCAATCCGTAGTCGCGGTTCGCACCGACGAAGGCGACCTTGTAGACCATCGAGATGAGGATGTCGGTCGCACCGACATTCACTCCCGCGGTAACGTCTCTCGGCCCGCCATTGGTGAGCATGTAGATGAGGTTGAAGTTGTTGAAGTTGAACGCGAACGACGAGATGAGCAGCGGGGCCACCGACACGAGCAGCAGCGGAAGCTTGATCAGCCGGAACACCTGCCAGGGCCGCGCCCCGTCGACCGTTGCTGCCTCCTGCAACTCGCCGGGAATCGACTGAAGAGCACCTGTGCAGACCAGGAACATGTAGGGAAAGCCGAGCCACAGGTTCACGAAGATGATGCTGAATTTGGCCAGCCACTCGTTTGTGAGCCAGGGTATTTCCGCCCCGCCGAACAGCACCTGGTTGACGAAGCCGAACTGCGGGTTGAGCAGCCCCGCCCAGACCAGCGCGGACAGGAATGCCGGGAACGCGTAGGGAAGAATCAAGACGACGCGGTAGACGTTGCGTCCGCGCATCCGCAGGTCATTGAAGACCAGCGCCAGAAAGAGCCCGAGCGCGAACGTGGTGGCGACAGAAAGGAAAGCGAAGGCAAAGGTCCACAGGGTCACGTTGATCAGCGGCCCCCGAATGGATTCCGTGCCGAACGCACGGGCAAAGTTATCGAATCCGACCTCAACTTTCCAGCCGGGGCGCAGTTCGGTACCGTCCTCCGCGGCGAACGCTCCGACCGTGCCGTCCTCGGCGTAGACGACGTTCGTCGTGGTGTTCGTCATCATTCTCGCGGCCTCGTCGTAGACCAGATCGGACAGGTAGAGATAGGCCTTTGAGCCGTCCGGGGTGCGGAGCACCCCCTCGTTCGGGTCGTCGGTGAGCGGCACCGAGAGGGCCGCGATGACCTCTTGATTGGCAGCGATGTCGCTGAACTTGAGGGAGGTGTAGCCGGGAAGTGCGGTGGCGACGCCGTCGGCATCCGTCTCGGCATCGGTGACTTCACGCAGGGGCGCGTCGGAGCCGCCGACGCTGATCCGGCCGTCAGGGTCGGTGACGAGGAGGCTGTAGGCACCCAGTTGCTCGATCACGGTGATGTCATACGCGACCGAGTCCGGCACTCGTTGCTGCGCGGAGGCGATGAGTGATGCGACCGCGTCCGCCCTGGTGCTGTTGTGCCCGGTGCCGTAGTTCGTGAACGCGATGTAGCCGGAATAGCCCACAACAAAGATCTGGAAGATCACGAGGAAGATCAGGCCGGGGGTGAGGTACTTGGCCGGCAGAGCGTTTTTGCTGAAGTAGATCCAGTTGACGATCAGGGTGACTGCCAGAACGAGTCCGAAGATGACCCAGTCCTGTTTCAGGAAGAGCACGAAGAGAGCGTAGACGCTGATTGCGTCGACGATACCGAGGAGCAGAATTTTCACCAGGAGAATCTTGATCCCGACGGACGCCGCCTCGGCAATTCGTCCCGCCCGCTTGGATTGCCTCCACTGGGTGACCAGCGAGTTGTCGCGCGCGGTGCGATCGCGACCTGTTCGTGGGGTGGGCATCTTCGTCCGTTCTCTGGCGCCTGCCGGCAACCTTGCCTGATGTGCGGTGAGGGAGCACGCTGTGCCCGGCCCCCTGATGGAGCCGGGCACACGGTGTTACTTCGCGATGGCGCCCTGGATTTCGCCGGTCATCTTCTGCCACAGCGCTGCCGGGTCACCCTCGCCCGCGATGATCGCGGCCTCGGTGACGCCCCAGAACTGCCAGACCTTGCCCATTTGCGGGATGTTCGGCATCGGAACGGCGGTTGCTCCGACCGTACCGAAACCGGCGGTGATCGGGTCGGCGGCAGCTGCCTCGAAGGCGCTGGTCAGCGCGGGCGGGCGCCCGCCGACCTCGTAGAGCGCGGTCTGCACCTCTTCGGAGCCGATGTAGTTCACCAGGAACTCATTGGCAGCGAGAGCGTTCTTGGTCTTCGCACTCACGAAGAAGCCCTGCACGCCGACAAACGGCTGGGCAGGGTTGCTGCTGGCGGTCGGGATCGGGTCGATCGCGACGTCGATGCCGGCCTTCTGGGCATCCGGGACATTCCACGGACCGGAGAGGAAGAACGGCGATGCGCCGGCGTTGAACTTCTCTTTGGCGATGTCGTTGGTGATGTTCACGCTGAGGTGCCCTGCGGCGCCTTCGGATGCGAGCCAGGCCGCGTAGGCCTCTCCACCGGCGTTGCCGATCGAGAGGTCTTCGGCGTTGTAGCTGCCGTCGGAGTTGGTGCCGAACACGGGGGCGCCGAACGAGGTCTGGAACGGGTACAGGTGATACGGGTCCGATTCCGGTCCAACGGGCACGAGGAACGGGAACTCAGTGCCGGCGGCGGTGCCGGCGGCGACCATGTCCGCGTACGTCGCCGGCGCGGTCGGCGCCAGGGCCGTGTTGCGGAGGAGGGCGATGTTCTCGATCGAGTAGGGGACACCGTAGGTCTTGCCCTCGAAGGTCATCGCGGTGACGGCGACCGGCTGGAAGTCAGCGGTCGTATCGCCGAGTTCAACGGGCTTGAGCACGCCGTTCGAGACGAGGTTCCCGATCCAGTCGTGGGCGCCGATCGTGATGTCGGGGCCCTTGCCGGTCGGAACCTGGGCGATGAACTCTTCCTGGATCTTGGGGAAGTCCTTCTGGATGAGTTTTACCTTGACGCCGGATTCCTTCGTGAATGCCGCCGCCGCGTCTTTGAGGACCGTGCCGCGGTCGGCATCGACCCAAACCGTCAAGGTGTTGGCGGCGGTTTTATCGCCCTCGCCACCCTGCGGAGAGGCCCCGCCGGAGCATCCGGACAATGCGAGGGACGCTGCGACCACTACTGCGCCGGCAGCGACGAGACCTTTCATGTTCACCATCATTGGTGTGCCTTTCTCAGGACATTGAAAATTTATGCAAGCGTTTACATTTATAGCAAGTATCGGAACCATTGACAACTGAAATAGCCGGATCTGAATCTTGAGCAGGTGATGCGCTTAGCCCGCAGGCCTGCAAGCGCTTCCATAGTCACGAGAATGCCGTAGGGTTTCTTTTCATGACAGGCTCAGAGTGGTGGCGAACCGCAGTTATCTATCAGATCTATCCTCGGTCCTTTGCGGACGCCAACGGTGACGGGATGGGCGATCTAACCGGCATCACCAATCGTCTCCCTGCTCTCCGGGCTCTCGGGATAGACGCCATCTGGCTCTCGCCGTTCTACACTTCACCGCAGAACGACGCTGGTTACGACGTGGCCGATTATTGCGATGTCGACCCTCTCTTCGGCACGCTCGATGACTTCGACACCCTGCAGCACACGGCACACGAGCTGGGCATCCGCGTGATCGTTGACCTTGTGCCAAACCACTCCTCAAGTGAGCATCCGTGGTTCAAAGCTGCCCTCGCCGCCGCCGAGGGCAGTGAGGAGCGCGCGCATTACATCTTCCGTGATGGCCAGGGCGAACACGGCGACCTTCCCCCGAACAACTGGGATTCCGTCTTCGGCGGCAATGCCTGGACCCGCGTCACGAACCCGGACGGCACTCCCGGCCAGTGGTACCTGCACCTCTTCGACACCACACAACCCGACTTCGACTGGGACAACGAATGGGTGAAGGCGCAATTCCGCGATGTGCTCCGGTTCTGGCTCGACCGCGGGGCGGACGGTTTTCGGGTGGACGTCGCGCACGGCATGATCAAAGCGACCGGTCTTCCCGACTACACGCCTCCGGTCGCGGGCGGCAGCATGGGCGGTGCCTCGACGGAGGGGTCAGGTATCATCACCGAGTGGCCCGAAACCGCGCCCTACTGGGCCCAGAACGGTGTACACGAGATCTACCGCGACTGGCGCCTCATCCTCGACGAGTACCCGGGCGACCGCATCCTCGCGGCCGAGGCCTGGGTCGATCCGCTCAGCCACGTCGCCGAGTGGGTGCGCCCCGACGAGATGCACCAGGCCTTCAACTTCGCCTACCTCGAGACGGCTTGGGCCGGCCCGGCCCTCCGCCGCGTCATCGACGATTCCCTCGCTGCGTTCGGCGCAGTTGGTGCCCCGAGCACCTGGGTGCTCTCCAACCACGACGTCGTGCGCCACGCCTCCCGGCTCGCGCTCAACCACGAGAACCTGCAGGGCCACGGTATCGGGCCGACGACGCCCGACCTGCCCGACAGCGTGATCGGCCTGCACCGGGCCCGGGCCGCCTCGGCGCTCATGCTCGCACTGCCCGGCTCCAGCTACCTCTACCAGGGCGAGGAACTGGGTCTACCCGAGGTCATCCACCTGCCCGACTCCGCACGCGAAGACCCCACCTGGTTTCGCACCAACGGAGAGCGCTACGGCCGTGACGGATGCCGCGTGCCGCTCCCCTGGGAAGCCGCCGCTCCCTCCTACGGCTTCGGCCCCTCGGCCGAGAGCTGGCTGCCGCAGCCGGACGAGTGGGCGGGCCTCGCCCGCGACGCGCAGGTCGGCGTCGCCGGCTCCACCCTCGAGTTGTACACGCTGGCCCTGGGCCTGCGCCGGGAGCACGCCCTCGGGCTGGGCTCGGTGGAGTGGCTGGACGGCCACGCTGACGAGATCGTGGCGCTGCGCAACGGCGCGGTGACGGTCGTCGCGAACACGGGCGCGGCATCCGTGCCTCTGCCTGCCGGCGAACTCCTCCTCGCCAGCGGCCCGCTGCCCGGCAACACGCTCCCCGGCGACACCACCGTCTGGCTGCGCGTCTAGCCCCCCACCCCAGGGTCGTTTGCCCAAACGAATTCGACGGAGATTCTGCCCGAAACGGCCAGTTTAGAGCTCAAAACCCAGTTCTAGAGCAAAATCTCCGTCGAATTCGTTCGGGGCACGGGGCAGAACGGCGCTCGAAGGCGACGGATGCCGCGTGCTCCGGCGACGCGATCAGTGACCCCGCAGCGCCGCCATGGGACAATCGAAGGGCGTCGCCTGAACGGGGAGCGCATAGAAGGAGTAGCAGTGACCGGCACGGGGATCGACAGCGGAACCGAACACGGAACCGAACCGGGACCCGGCACCGACACCGACACCGACACCAAAGCCGACCAGGCGGCCCCGACGCGCGGGGATCTCGCCGAACTTCGCGAGCTCACGACAGAACTGACCCGGTTCATGCTGGCATACAAGTTCGCGACCGACGAGATGATGACGAAGATCAACATCTTGAAGGAGGAGTTCGCCTCCATCCACGACTACAGCCCGATCGAGCACGTCAACTCTCGGCTAAAGACACCCGACGGGATCCTGAAGAAGGCCGTCCGCAAGGGCTGCCCGCTCGTCCTCGACGACATTCGCGCCCAGATCCAAGACATCGCCGGCATCCGCATCACCTGCAGCTTCATCTCGGACACGTACCGCATTCTCGACATGCTCACCAGCCAACTCGACGTCACGGTGCTCGAGGTCAAGGACTACATCGCCGCCCCGAAGCCGAACGGTTACAAGAGCCTGCACCTGATCGTCGACATCCCCGTCTTCCTGTCCGACCGGGTCGACGAGGTCACGGTCGAGATCCAGATCCGAACGGTCGCGATGGACTTCTGGGCGAGTCTCGAGCACAAGATCTATTACAAGTACCACGGGGCGGTTCCGGTGGATCTGGTGGGCGACCTCAAGCAGGCGGCGGATGCCGCCAATCGCCTCGACCTGAAAATGGAGGGCCTGCACGACCAGGTCCTGGCCATGGAGCCCGACGGCAGCGGAGAGACCCACCTGCTCGAGATCGCCGGGCTGTCGCAGCTGGCGCTGCCAGAGGGCCTCCTCGCGGCCATCGGCCGCGCCCGGACCGCCGAGTCCCCGCCCGAGTCCGCGCCAGTGACCGAGCCTGAGGACGAGACCAAGGCCGAGGCGGCCGGCTAGTCCCAGCTGGCCCGTGTCGGGGTCGAACTAGTTCGTGTTGGCGTACAGCCAGACGAGCGGGTTGACCTTGGTGCCGTCCTTGCCGCCGACGCGGATCTCGAAGTGCAGGTGCGGGCCGGTGGACATTCCGGTGTCGCCGACCTGGCCGATGACCTGGCCGACCGTGATGACGTCGCCGGTCTTGAAGAGCATCGAGCCGTGGATCATGTGCGCGTAGACACTGGAGACGAGCTCGCCGTCGATCATGTGGTCGATGATCATGTGCACGCCGAGGCTGCCTTCGCCGTCTTGGGCGTAGCGCACGACGCCGTCGGCGATCGACTGGATCGGCGCGCCCAGGCCCGGGTTGAAGTCCTGACCGCCGTGGTTGGAGGAGCAGCCCGCACAGTCGCGGAAGCCGAACTCGTCACCGATGTGCACGCCCACCGAGAAGGGCCATTGCACGGTGCCGTTCGGGTTGTTCGTGAAGGTCGCTTCCATCCGGATGCCGCTGGCCGCTGCGACCTCGGCGATGGTCTTCGACTCGTAGCCGTCACGCTCGACCGAGATGGTGTCCGCTCCGCCGGTCATGGAGAGCGTCTGGGCAGGTTCGCCCTGGGCGCTCAGCTTCGCGTTGTAGGCGGCGGCCTGCACATCGGCAGAGGACAGCAGCGCCTCGGCCGGCAGGGAGGTGGCCACGGCCATCAGGGCGACGAAGGCCATGGCGACCATCGTGACGCCCGTCGTGGCGAACTTGCGCACCCGATTGGCGGGGGCCGTCGCGGTGGTGCGGGGCTGGGGTGCCGGCGCGGTGGCGGCGGCCGGGTGAACGGCGGGCGCCAGGCGCTCCCGGGCCGATGCGCGGCGGGGGCGGGA